>NZ_JBUEQR010000017.1:0-19146 GCF_054968985.1 Streptococcus sp. 1F3
CGCAACAACGGCCTTGCACCTCTTGAAATGAGGAACAAGGCCGTCGCTTAAATCTTTTATTATTTCATTGTCCACTTGACAGGGAGCAGTTCAGTTCTAGCTACTGAATAAGGAGCTACTATCTCTATAAAAATATGTAAAAATAGAATCGAAAAATAATTGATTAAAAAGGCTTTACAAAGCCTTTTTTCTGTGTTATACTGTTCCTTGTGTGAAATAGCAGCAGAGGAATATGAAGCTCGTCAACAGGTACTTTGAAATAGAAGTAACCTTAGCTGTTTGGGCGAAGGGTATCTGCACGAATCAGGATTTCTCAAGGACTATTTCCATAAAAAATTTTTTATGGAGGACATTACTATGTCACGTTATACAGGACCATCTTGGAAACAAGCTCGTCGCCTTGGTTTGTCACTTACAGGTACAGGTAAAGAGCTTGCTCGTCGTAACTATGTACCAGGTCAACACGGCCCAAACAACCGTAGCAAATTATCCGAATACGGTTTGCAATTGGCTGAGAAACAAAAACTTCGCTTCTCTTATGGTGTAGGTGAAAAGCAATTCCGTAACTTGTTCGTACAAGCTACTAAAATTAAAGGCGGAATCCTTGGTTTCAACTTCATGCTTCTTCTTGAGCGTCGTTTGGACAACGTTGTCTACCGCTTGGGTCTTGCAACTACTCGTCGTCAAGCGCGTCAATTTGTAAACCATGGTCACATCCTTGTTGATGGAAAACGTGTTGATATCCCTAGCTACCGTGTTGAAGTTGGTCAAGTGATCTCTGTTCGTGAGAAATCAATGAAGGTTCCTGCTATCCTTGAAGCTGTTGAAGCAACTCTTGGACGTCCAGCTTTCGTATCATTTGATGCTGACAAATTGGAAGGTTCATTAACTCGCCTTCCAGAGCGCGATGAGATCAATCCAGAAATTAACGAAGCACTTGTCGTTGAGTTCTACAACAAAATGCTTTAATGTTAAGATATATCGTACAGAAAGCCTACAACAGTGGGCTTTTTCTACTTTCTTTATCTACTAGGTATGATTTTTTGACATCGTAGACGATATGGCTAGAAGTTCAGATGAACTGTTTGTGAAAAAAGTTACAAAAAACTATTGCAACCGATTATTAAATAGGGTAAAATAGGACAGTAACCAAAAGAAAAGGAGAAGGTTTATTATGAAGAAGAGAGTTTGGCTAGGTGCCTTACTTAGTTTGCTTGTGGCGATCTTCTTAGTTGCTTGTGGAAGTAAATCAACCAATACAACAGAGTCGTCAACTTCTGCTTCGTCTTCTAAGGCAGAAGCTGTTTCAGGAGCATCAGAGAAGGTCTATACAGATCCAGCAGAGTTGAAAGATAGGTATGATGTTGTCATCATCGGTTCAGGTGGTGCTGGTATGGCTGCTGCAGTTTCTGCCCATGATGCAGGAGCGAGTGTAGCGGTTCTTGAAAAAATGGGAGAAGTAGGTGGTAATACTGCAAAATCATCTGCAGGTATGAATGCTTCTCAAACAAAATTCCAAGATAAAGAAGGAATCAAAGATTCAAACGACAAATTCTATGAAGAAACCCTTAAAGGTGGTGGTGGAACAAACGATCCAGAATTGCTCCGCTACTTGGTAGATAACTCTGCATCTGCTATTGACTGGTTAGATGGGATGGGGATTACCCTTAGTAATATCACAACTACTGGTGGTATGAGTGAAAAACGTACTCACCGTCCAGCAGATGGATCAGCAGTTGGTGGTTATCTTGTGACTGGTCTTTACCATAACTTGGTAGAACGTAAGATTCCAATGTTCGTCAATGCAGATGTGACAAATCTTGAAGAAAAAGATGGTACGATTTCAGGCGTTGAAGTAATGATTGATGGTAAAACCAAGAAAGTTGGGGCAAAAGCTGTCGTCATTGCGACAGGCGGTTTCGGTGCGGATTTAGACAAGGTTGCACAGTTAAATCCAAACTTAAAAGGATATGTAACAACAAATCAAGCTGGTTCAACTGGTGATGGGATTGCTCTTGCAGAAGCAAAGGGTGCTGCAACAGTTGACATGGAGCAAATCCAAATTCACCCAACTGTAGAACAAGAAAAATCTTACTTGATTACAGAAGCCATTCGTGGTGAAGGGGCTATCTTGGTTAACTCAAAAGGTGAACGTTTCTTCAATGAATTGGAAACTCGTGATAAAGTTTCTGCAGCAATTAACAGCCTAGAGCCAAATTATGCTTACGTAGTTTTTGATTCAGCTTTGAAAGATCGTGTAAAAGCGATTGCTCAATATGAGAAAAAAGGTCTTGTGAAATCAGGTGAAACAGTAGCAGATCTTGCAAAAGCTATTGATGTTCCAGCAGATGCCTTGCAAACAACCTTGGACACATGGAATAAGGCTGTAGCGGATAAAAATGATGCAGCATTTGGTCGTTCAAGTGGTATGGACAGCGCTCTAGATACAGCTCCTTATTATGCAATCAAAATCGCACCAGGAGTACACCACACAATGGGTGGTCTTAAAATCAATACCAATACAGAAGTGTTGAATAAAGAAGGTCAAGCAATCCCAGGTCTTTACGCTGCTGGTGAAGTGACAGGTGGTGTCCATGGTAAGAACCGTATTGGTGGTAACGCCGTAGCAGATATTATCGTATTTGGTCGCCAAGCTGGTGAGCAATCTGCGAAATTTGTCAAAAAATAATCCATAAAGGAGTTGAGGAAGTAGTATCCTCGACTTCTTTTTTGATGTGATGCTTCTGGTGGAGAGTAATGAATCATTCCTCAAAATGTATATGAAAATTCCAACCTTTAGGCTTGGTTTGAAATGGTAGAAAGAGAAATGTAGTTGTATCCACAAGTTATCCACAATTTGTGGAAAAGTCCTGAGATAGTAGAATAGAGCGAGGGAGCTAGCTAATCCTGTTCTGTTAAAGGAGAGCGTGGTTGGTGACTATCAAATAGGAGGTGAAGTATAGAGCTCCAAGCCTATTCACAGAAAATAGGCAACGATAGAGAGCCTTTGCACCAAACTAGGCTACCGACAGCAACTTTCCTAAAATTGTGGTAAAATAATAAAAAATCTGCTAGTTCAGTAGTAGATATGGTTTTTTAGTACTAGGTAAGGGAGCTATAGTATACCTATATATTAGGGTAGAAGTTTCGGCTTTAGCTGATGATAGCTGTGGTTACCTTTAACTATAGCACTAAAAAACGACACTCATTGATAGGGAGTAGGAGATGACCTTATTAAGTATTGCAATTCCTAGTTATAATGCACAAGACTACCTTCGGTATGCTGTAACATCGCTGGTTGTAGGTGGAAATCAAGTTGAAATTTTGATTATCAATGATGGCTCAAGTGACCGAACGCAAGAAATAGCTGAGCAGCTAGCTGCTCAGTATGCGAATGTTCGGGCTATTTATCAAGAAAATAAGGGGCATGGAGGTGCAGTAAATACCGGTATCCATGAAGCTCGAGGACGTTATTTTAAGGTGGTAGATAGCGATGACTGGGTGGATACTAGAGCCTATCTGAAGATTCTTGAAAAGCTGGCCGATTTAGAAGCAGAAGGGCAGTCGGTTGATGCTTTTATTTCAAATTTTGTCTATGAAAAAGCAGGACAATCCCGCAAAAAAAGTATGGACTACCAGAATGTTCTACCGATGAATCGGATATTCACTTGGGATAATGTCGGTGCCTTTTCCAAGGGGCAATATATGATGATGCACTCGCTTATCTATCGGACAGACTTATTGAGAGAAGTAGATTTGGTCTTGCCAGAGCACACTTTTTATGTGGACAATATTTTTGTCTTTACGCCTCTCCAAGCGGTTGAAACCATGTATTACCTACCCGTTGATTTTTACCGTTATTTCATCGGACGAGATGACCAATCCGTCAATGAATCGGTTATGATTAAGCGGATTGACCAACAGCTTAAGGTCAACCGAATTTTAGTGGATAGTCTGGATTTAGATGCGATTCATCAGCCAGATTTGCGTAGTTATTTGCTCAACCATGTGGAAATTACGACGATTATTTCTTGTGCCTTACTGAATCGAGGTGGGACGGCTGAGCATATGATGAAAAAGCAGGAATTGTGGCAGTATATTCAAGAACATAATCCAGCCCTTTTTAAGATTGTACGAAATGGCTTATTGGGTCAGTTGACCAACTTATATGGCTATCCGGGGCGGAAGATTTCAAATGCTGTTTACAAGATTGCAAAGAGTATTTATGGATTTAATTGATAGGAGAAGATGGTGCAAGAATTGGGAAAGACTAAACGAGAGGTATCACGGATTGCCTTAGGTTGTATGCGTATGGCAAGTTTAGATAACAAAGAAGCCCAGATACTTATAAAGACAGCTTTGGAACAAGGCATTACCTTTTTTGACCATGCTGATATTTATGGAGCTGGTGCGTCGGAGTGTCGCTTTGCAGCAGCTCTGAAAGAGTTAGGGGTAGCTCGTGAAGAGATCCTCCTCCAGTCCAAGTGTGGTATCCGCAAGGGCTATTTTGATTTTTCAAAAGAGCATATCATGCGTTCTGTAGACGGTATTCTCTCACGTTTAGAAACTGATTATCTAGATGTCCTAGCCCTCCATCGTCCAGATGCCTTAGTGGAGCCAGAAGAGGTAGCAGATGCTTTTTCAGAGTTGAAAAAAGCAGGCAAGGTTCGCTATTTTGGTGTTAGCAACCACAATGCTTATCAAATTGAATTGCTCCAGTCCTATTTAGAAGAACCCTTGGTGGTCAACCAGTTGCAGTTGTCCCCTGCACACACACCATTGATTGATGCGGGTCTGCATGTCAATATGAAAGAATCAGCGGCAACGGTTCGGGACGGTAGTGTCTTGGATTATTGCAGGTTGAAAAACATGACCATTCAGGCTTGGTCGCCTTTTTTGATTGATTTACAAAAAGGGATTTTTGTAAATCACCCAGATTATGACCAGCTCAATCAGACAATCGAGCGTTTGGCAGATCAATATCAGGTTTCACGTGAAGCAATTATTGTTGCCTGGATCATGCGCCATCCAGCCAAGATTCAGACCATTGTAGGAACGATGCGTCCAGAACGGTTGGAAAGAATTGTAGAAGCAGAAAAGATAGTGCTCACTCGACCGGAATGGTATGAGATTTACACGAGTGCAGGAAACAGTCTACCTTAAACATCAGTCGATAACAGAGGGAGTCAAAGAGGGGGTTAAGCTCCTTTTCGATTGAGCAAGGATTTTCGAGAAAATTCACTCGAATTGTTCCCGATTTGCTCGCTTTTGTGATAGAATAGTTAGGTATAAACTAGGAACAAATGGAGTGCTGGGGTGTCTGTTTTCACTTCAGGTTTAAAAACTAGCGGAGAGAGGAAAATATGAAACGTTCGATGTATGCAGGATGTGTTCGTAAAGAGCATCTTGGTCAAGAAATTACTTTGAAAGGTTGGGTTGGTCGCCGTCGTGATCTGGGTGGCTTAATCTTCATTGATTTGCGAGATCGTGAAGGAATCATGCAGTTGGTTATCAATCCTGAGACTGTATCAAATGACTTGATGGCACAGGCTGAAAAAGTGCGGAGCGAATTTGTCCTTGAGGTGACAGGACAAGTTGTAGCACGCCAACAGGCAAATCCTAATCTGCCAACCGGTGAAGTAGAGTTGCAGGTATCTAGCTTGACTATTTTAAATACGGCTAAGACAACTCCATTTGAAATTAAGGACGGAATTGAAGTGAGCGATGATACGCGCCTTCGGTACCGTTATTTGGATTTACGTCGCCCTGAGATGTTGGCTAATTTTAAATTACGGGCTGCAGTAACGCATAGTATCCGAAACTATCTAGATGAACTGGACTTTATTGATGTAGAAACTCCTATGTTGGCTAAGTCTACCCCTGAAGGGGCACGTGATTACTTGGTGCCAAGCCGTATTAGCAAGGGACATTTTTATGCCTTACCACAAAGCCCGCAGATTACCAAACAATTATTGATGAATGCAGGTTTTGATCGCTATTATCAAATTGTGAAATGCTTCCGTGATGAAGACTTGCGGGGGGATCGTCAACCTGAGTTTACACAAGTTGACTTGGAGACGTCATTTTTGTCGGAACAAGAAATCCAAGATCTAGTAGAGGGCTTGCTTGCACGTGTTATGAAAGAGACGAAAGGGATAGAGGTGAGCTTGCCATTCCCACGTATGAGTTACGACCATGCCATGAATGTTTACGGTAGCGATAAGCCGGACACCCGCTTTGAGATGCTCTTGCAAGACTTGACAGGTCTTGTCAAGGAGCTTGACTTTAAAGTCTTTTCAGAAGCAGGAGCTGTTAAGGCTATTGTTGTTAAAGATGCCGCAGCTGATTATTCCCGCAAAGATATTGATAAATTGACGGATTATGCGAAACAATTCGGAGCAAAAGGTCTCGCTTGGATTAAGGTTGTAAATGGAGAGTTGACAGGTCCGATTGCTAAATTCTTGACAGATATTGCCAGTAAGTTGACAGAAACATTACAGTTGCTGGATAATGATTTGGTCTTATTTGTTGCAGATGAGTTGGAAGTCGTCAACAATACGCTTGGAGCTCTTCGAACTCGTCTTGGAAAAGAACAGGATCTGATTGATGAAAGTCAGTTTAACTTCCTGTGGGTTGTTGACTGGCCAATGTTTGAATGGTCAGAGGAAGAGAGTCGCTTTATGAGCGCCCACCATCCATTCACACTGCCGACTGAAGAATCAGCCCATCATCTAGAAGGGCATTTGGCAAATGTTCGTGCAGTTGCCTATGATATTGTCTTAAATGGTTATGAGTTGGGAGGAGGAAGCCTCCGAATCAATCAAAAGGAGTTACAAGAGCGTATGTTTAAAGCACTTGGTTTTAGTGCTGAACAGGCTTATGAACAATTTGGTTTTCTTTTGGAAGCTATGGACTATGGTTTCCCTCCACATGGTGGACTAGCGCTTGGCTTGGATCGCTTGGTGATGCTTTTAGCAGGTAAGGATAATATTCGTGAAGTGATTGCCTTTCCGAAGAATAATAAGGCAAGTGACCCAATGACTCAAGCTCCAAGCATGGTGGCTGATAGCCAATTAGAAGAATTAGCGCTTCATATCCAAACAACGAATGAATAAGTATTTTAGAAAACTTCGGATTCAATTTTTGAGAAAGGCTAGACGGAATCGTTTTTGGTCTATTATCTCCAGTATCTCACGGGAACGGTATGCTGAGCGTATTTCAGGATCAATTATCTATGGAATCTTGTCTAGTATAGCGGTGAACTTCTTTTTTCAGCCAGGACATGTCTACTCATCGGGGGTGACAGGAATTGCGCAGATTGTGTCTGCTATTTCCCTTACCTATTTAGGGGTTAAAATTCCCCTTGCGCTGGTCTATTACGGCTTGAACCTCCCCTTGCTCGTCCTTGCTTGGTACAAGATTGGCAATAAGTTTACCATTTTTACCTTTATCACGGTTACCTTTAGTTCTTTCTTTATCCAGTTTATGCCTCATATTGCCCTGACAACAGACCCAATTGTCAATGCGATTTTTGGAGGGCTTATGCTAGGGACTGGGATTGGTTTTGCCCTTCGTAATAATGTGTCAAGCGGTGGAACAGACATCGTCAGCATCTTGATTCGAAAGAAGACAGGACGTCAGGTAGGGAGCATTTCTTTCATCGTCAATGTCTTGATTATGCTCGTGGCAGGTGTTACCTTTGGTTGGAAATATGCTCTTTATTCCATGATTTCTCTCTTTGTGTGTAGTCAGATGACAGATGTGATTTACGTGAAGCAAAAGCGCATGCAAGCGATGATTATCACTAGCCATCCTGAGCGTGTCATCAAGATGATTCAAAAGAAGTTGCACCGCGGGGTTACCATTATCAACGGTGCAGAAGGTGCCTACAATCATGAGCAGAAGACGGTTCTGATTACCATTATCACACGGGCTGAATTTAATGACTTTAAGGGAATTATGAAAAAGACTGATAAGACCGCCTTTGTATCTGTTGCAGATAATGTCAATATTATTGGACGCTTTGTAGAAGCTGATGACTAATCATCTGTTCGTTGGAAATAGAGAAACGGAGTTTCCACAATCGTTGAAGTAATAAAAGTTACACGAAATGACTATACAAGTGGGAAGTCCCTTGGTGATGCCTATCAATAGTTAGGGGAGTGACTGTCTGCCTGATTTTCAAAATCAGAAATAAGTTCACTCCTCCTATTTTATAATGTTTGAAGGGAGGAGAGATGAAGAAAATATACCTTGTTTACATCAGTTTGAGTGGAAATACAGAAAGCTTTGTAAAACGCTTGACGGCTTTTTTACAATTTCAGTCTGATATGCAGGTGGAGCAGGTTCATGTTAAGGATCTGGTCAAGCAGGATATTCCTTTTTACGAGCTTGATGCACCTTTTGTAGCCTTTTTACCGACCTATTTAGAAGGTGGAAATGGTGTAGATAATGGTGATGTCGAGATTTTAACGATCCCTTTGGGGGATTTTATTGCCTATGGGAATAATGTAGCGAACTGTCTTGGCGTTGTCGGATCTGGAAACCGTAATTTTAATCATCAGTACTGCTTAACAGCCAAACAATATGCTGAACGTTTTGGCTTTCCAGTCCTTGATAATTTTGAACTCCGAGGCCTCAATGATGATATTGAGCGGATAGGAAAAAAAATTATGGACTTGGTCTAATCTATAAAAAAAGTCTCAAACTAGTATTCAACTGGTTTGAGACTTTTTTATAGATTGTCTATATTATAACTCGTTACTTTCTAAGACACAGATACTCTGACCGGCGATGGTGATCTGGTTGCTATCATCAGTCATCGGTGGAAAAGTAAAGCGGACAGACTGTTTTGTTTCTTTTTCGTAGGTAAAATCACTATGGGAGAAGTTGATGATAAACTGAATGTCTTCCCCTTTGGATGTGACTGTATAACGCAGGACATATTCTGTCAACCAATAGAAATGACAGCTTTCTTGAATCGTGTCATATTTGCTCTGGCTTAAGATGGGGTGCTTTCTACGAAAGGCAATTAGGTCACGGATAAATTGAATATGCTCGCGGTAGCGAATTGCTCGTGACCAATCGAGGTGATTGGTGCTATCAGGAATATTATAGGTATTGTCAATTTCATCTTTGGTACGGAAAAATTCTTGTCCGCTGTGGATAAAGGTCATTCCTTGTGAGATGAGAATCAACTGAAGACCAAAGCTAGCTGCACGTTTTTGCTGCTGCGGTGTCCAGTCGGGATTTTCAATGTGGAAATAATCAAAAGCAGTTGCATTGTCATGGCATTCAATGTAGTTAACAGACTGCTCTGGGTTGAGGAAGTGGCTGAAGCGGCTTCCTGTGAGCAAATGTTGAATTTTCTCATGGAGCTGTTTCTCCACCAAACGCTGTGGATTTAGTAAGACTTTTTTAATAGTATCACGGTAATCATCATTGAAAAAGGCAAGTCTTGGTAGTTTCTCAGCATTGTATTGATGTGCCAACTGGTCAAAGTCAAGACCTGTTGCCATTTTCCAACCCTCTCCATAGAGATAAATATTGTCATGAATGGTGCGCAATTCTGCTTCGATCTGCTTCATCGTATCGATATCAAGAATGCCCATGAGGTCAAAGCGGAAACCGTCTAATCCGTAGAGGCTTGCCCATTGACGGAGGGATTGTTTGATGTAGTTACGGACCATGCTACGTTCGCTTGCTACATCGTTTCCACAAAAGGTGCCATCTGTACGAAGCCCATTTTCTTGATAACGATAGAAATATCCGGGAACGATACGTTCAAAGGCATATTCTTCTGCATGGTAAACATGGTTGTAGACAACATCCATAATGACACTAATGTCAGCATCGTGATAGGCTTGAATAGCAGTTTGCAATTCGCAAATCCGTGCGTAAGGGTCGTTTGGCTTACTAGTAAAGGAACCTTCTGGGACGTTGTATTGTACAGGGTCATATCCCCAGTTATACACAGCTTGTGGATAATGTTCGTCGACACTTCCAAAATCATAGATCGGCATGAGTTGGATATGGGTCACGCCAAGTTCCCTGATATAGTCCATACCAAGGGCAATCCCTTTTTGTCGAGGTGACTCCGTTAAGCCAAGGAATTGACTGGTATGTTTGAATCCTGCGCTTGCTTGTTGAGAGAAGTCACGGACACTCATTTCATAGATAACGGCTTGTGCAGGTGGTACTTGCGTGCGTGCACGGCGGGGAGTTGAGAGTTTTGCAGGATTGATCACGTAGCTATCTCCTGCATTTGCTTGAGAAGAAAGGGCATAGGGATCGTGGACGGAGATCCATTGTCCGTTGACCTTGTGGAGGTAGTGGTAGCTAGAGCCGTCTAGGTCACCTGCTACTGTTACTTGCCAGACCCCCTTTTCCTGCTTGTTCATTGCGTGGGGCGTGCCGTCAAGAACCAAAAAAACGGCTTTTGAAATGGGTGCCCAGAGTTTGAATTGGGTTTCGGTAGGGCTGTAGTGAGCTCCTAAATCTTGACCGTCATAGGTAAAGGTCTGATCAAATAGACTAGAGCGGACAATTTTTCCGTAGGCTAATTCAGTTGCATTTCGATCCTGATCGTAAATGGTATAGGTGCCCGTTAGGCTTAGTGAGTGAGGACTAGAGAGGTGATAGACCACCAGTTCCTCTTCTTCAGTGCGACTGTGGATAACAAGTTTCTCTTCATTGTCAGAGGCAATATGAAAGACCATGTCAGGATGGTCGAAGCGTTTTTCAAGAAGAATCCGGATGCTTGCCTCATCATCAAGATAGGCTTTAAATTGTCGTAAGGCCATGAGCCAAAAGTTCCTTTCTTAAAGTTCAGTAATAGTGTGTTGAATGACACGACGATAGCAGATCTGCTTGTTTTCCTTGCTATCATTGATAATCTGAAGGAGGGTGTCGCAGGCGACCCGCCCTAATTGAATGGCATGCACATCGACGTAGGCGTCAATTGCGAGTTTTGGTTTGACAGAGTCAAAGGAAATAATGGGGAGCTCTACCTTGATTTCGTTGAGATAATGCAGGATTCCCTCTGCTACCATAGTATCGGTTGTAACAATAGCATCTGGTTTTTGTTTCATGAGTTTTTTCATGACCTTGTAACTACTGTCTTCTAGGAGGAAGCCAGAGCTGAATTTGACCTTGCTGTCATCAAGAGGAATATGGTAGGCTTTAAGAGCTTTTTTATAGCCTTTATAGCGATCTTGCGAGACGACAAGTTCCTTGTTTCCAGCTACAAAAGCGAGATTTTTATACCCTTTTTGGATGAAGTAACTGGTCGCTTCAAAACCGGCTTGAATATTGTCATTATCTACCAAGGAGATAAAGGGTGAAGCAGCCTTTCCTAAGATAAGAAATGGAAAATTGTGTTGAATGGCTAGTTGTACCAATGGGTCATCTGGCTTAGAATAAAGGAAGATTAAGCCGTCAACCCGCCTGCCGTATACCATCTGGGAAATAGCTTCTAGCCGTTGTTTTTCATCTTTTCCGGTGCTGATTTGAATGGCGTAATTATGATCAGCGGCTACCTGTGAGATACCCCGTAATGCCGTTGGAAAAAATGGATTTTGATAGAAAATATCTGAATCATCTGGTAGAACTAACCCAATGACTTGGCTATAGCTACTAACCAAGCTACGGGCATTGAGATTGGGGTGGTAATTGAGTTCTGCCATGGCCTTGCGGACACTGTCCTTGGTTTTTTGGCTAATGGCAGAACTATTCTGGATAACCCGAGTAACAGTTGAGGGGGAGACCCCTGCTAATTTTGCAACGTCTTTGATGGTAGCACGCATACAGACCTCCTAAGTATGATCCCTGAATTTTGTAGTAAAAAACACCCAGAGTAAGACAAGTACAAATGAGCTATTTTGTACGGTGATTACGGTTGTTACTGTTTGACCAAATAGACCGATAATACAAGCCATAATCGTTGGCAAACCGAGACAGTTGAGGGCTAGATTATAGCACTCTTTAACGGATTGTAGATGAAAGAGTGTCGATTTCTTCGTTAGGTAGAGGAAGAAGGTTGCTCCAAGAAGAATAAAGAGCAGGTTCACACCTAAGAGAAAGGCAGACATGAGGATAAGGACGAGCTGAATTGGCAGTCGATTTTGCTGGTACCATGCCTTGGAAATGGTGGCTGTCAAGACTTGTTTATTTTGGAAGCTACTTGTATCGAATCCTTGATAAGTGATCTCTGCCAAGGGTGTTTTCCCTTTCCGAATGATTAGCTGTTCAGTATCGAATTGATAGGTGAAACCATTCCCCTGGGGGATTTCTTTTCCAAACGCAATCTCTTGACTACCTGCCGTTCCTGTATAGGTCAACTGACCGTCTACAAACTGGCTATGTTGTGCTAAATCTGTTACAACCTGTACTGTTAGGGGGTCATAAATCCCATCGATGATATTCTCTAGCGGGTAGGTAGTTAATTGAGTGGTTTGTAAAGAGGAGGGAATGACCAAAAGAGCAATCAGAAAAACAGTTGTAAACAAGCGTTGAAAAAGGGTCATCGCATGACGGTTGGCAAACATCTTTTGCGGTTTTACAATGCTTGAAAAATAAGAAAAGGGGTAGGGTAACATGGGAATCCTCATTTCTACGGTCTGTTTGATAGGAGTAGCTCGCTCTAGCACTGGGAAATCATTACTATTTCTCAGTATTGGTATTTTCATCGGCTGTACGAAGGTATGCTATCTGTCATGCTTGAATCTCGAATTTCAAAAGGCTGTGTCTAACTATTTTGGGCTCTTGATAGGGGATAGTCCCTATCGATCCATGTAAGCTGGCACATTCTCCAGTCTAGGAAACACGATGGATAGTTGTTCAGGATATTTATACCCGTCAAAAATTAAATTCTGACCTTATTGTTGGTCTTGCTGAAGCGCATTTCTATCTGCAGTTTTGTAGCCTCGTAGGCTTTTGATTTTTTATAGAGTACATCACTTGGTCTCTTCCTACTTTACTCATTTCTGTGGTCATAAGAAAAGGTGGGACAAAGATTATCCCTTGTCACCACCACTTGTTAAACCAGACACAAAGTTCTTTTGTAGGAAGAAGAAGAGGGTACAGATTGGCAGAGCAATGAGAATTGCGCCAGCTGCGAAGTATGCGATTTTCAAGTTTTTTGCATCATTGACAAAGGTCTGCAGACCAACGGCAACGGTATAGTATTCTTTTTCACGAAGCAAGAACTTAGATAAGATGTAATCGCCAAATGGTCCCATAAATGCCCAAAGCGCTTGTACTGCAATCATTGGACGTACGAGGGGAAGAACGATTTGCCAGAAGCGTCTAAAGTGTCCAGCACCGTCTAGTTTTGCCGATTCATCAAGAGAAATCGGTACCGTATCAAAGTAGCCTTTCATCAGCCAAGCGTTCATTGGGATTCCACCACCAACATAAAGGAAGATGAGGAACCAGCTTTGGTTAAGGGCATTGAGCATTAAGGCCATGACGAAGAAAGCCGTAAGGGCAGCCATGGTTGGTACCATTTGGATAATCAAGAAGAAGACCAAACTTTGCTTACGAGCGAGGAAATTGTAACGGCTATAGGCGTATCCTGCTAGTACCACTATACTGGTTTGGACAAGCATTGTCAAGAGGGCAATTCCTAAAGTATTGAGATACCAGGTGCCATAGAGGGTCTCACTGAAGAGTTTGCTAAAATTCTCTAGGGTAAAATGGATATTTCCGTCTAACTTGAATGCCACAACATTGCCTGATTTGAATGCAGAGGTAATGGTAATCAAGAGTGGATAGATAATCACGACAGATAAGACAATCAAATAGAGATAAGTCAAGGTCTGACTGAGACGACGTTTAAATTTTACAGAAAGTTTCATCTTAGACATCCTCCATATCAAAGGCATTTAATTTTTTGAAGGCAATCATGGAGATACTGATAACAATCATTGAAATAATCAAGGTCACAGCTGCTGCCATTGAATATTGAGGGGCTGTTCCCGTGGTGAGTTTATAGATCCATGAGATAAGGATATCGGTGGATCCAGCCCCACCACCGACACTACCTGGTCCACCGTTGTTAAAGAGGTAGATAATGGAGAAGTTGTTGAAGTTGAAGGTGTATTGACTGATGAGGGTTGGTGCAGCAACCGCAAGAATCATTGGGAAGGTGATGTTGTGGAATTTTTGCCAAGGACTAGCCCCATCAATGTATGCTGCCTCGTACAAATCGTTTGGAATGGATTGTAAAATTCCTAAGGTCAATACGTAGATGTAGGGAAAACCAAGCCATGCTTGGATCATAATCAAGGCGACTTTTGTCCAGAAAGGGTCTGTTTTCCATGGAATAAGGAAGTTGTCGATAAATGGCAAAAACTGGCTCAAGAATGGAAGAACCTGTGTGTTAATCGCACCGACACTGTCATTAAACATATTGCTAAAGGTTAAAATGCTCACAAAGGCAGGAACTGCCCAAGGAAGCAAGAAGATCACGCCAAAGATGCGTTTGCCCTTTATAAATGGCTGGTTAGCGACAATAGCTGTCAAAATACCAATCACAATCTGTGCAGTTGAGGCACAGAGAGCCCAAATAATCGTCCATGATAAGACAGAGCCAAAGGCGCTGCGGAAGGTGCTTAGCTGCCAAATGTTGGAGAAGTTGGTTAGTCCCACCCAGTCCAACAAGGCACCCGGAGGTAGATGTTGAAAGTCGTAGTTGGTAAAGGCAATGAGCAGTGTTACCACAACGGGAAAGATAATCGCAAAGGTCATGGCGATGTAAGAAGGAATAATCAAGAGATAAGGAAAACCATTCTCATAGATATTTTGAATCATGCCTTTAAGTGTTGTAGTGACAGGCATACCACTATTCCAACGCTTTGCCGTATCTTTAGCATCTTTCAAATTTAAGATGTAGAAGAAAAGATAGATTGCAATGATAATGAGGTGGAAGGATCCACGGATTAGCATAAAGAGGGAGTTATCACGCCCACGTTGGCTTCCAAGTGTGATGAGATTAGCAATTTCTCCAGAAGCAATGGTGACGAGGTAAAGGAGAAAAGCAATGGTTACTCCGAGGAAAATTCCCCCTTTTGCTTTTTGCTTATTATATAGTTGTCCAAGACCAGGAATCAGGGATAAAAGTAAGGCTTTACTAGGGTTTTGTTGGGCCATCCTAAAATTTCCTTTCTAGTAAGCGATAATAAAGTATCTATTTGGAATAAAAGAGGTTGGGACAAAAGTTCCCGACCTCATTCATTTTTCGTTCATTGGTTTATTGGCCGTATTTTTGTGAAATCGTATCTTCAATCAATTTCACAGCATCGTTTGCTGCTGTTTTGGCATCTTTTTTACCACTTGCGGCTTCAAAGAGCATATTGGCAGCAGGTTCCCAAACGGTACTCATTTCGGAGATGTTTGGAAGTGGTTGTGCAGAAGCGAATTGGGATACAACAGCATTTGTCAACTCATCATTTTGACCAACTGCATATTCACGGGCTTCAGTATTTGCTGGAACTTCGTTTGTCATATCATACAGTGCTTTTTGTTGCTCAGTTGAAGTTAGGTAGTCGACGAATTTTTGTGCCATATCAGGATTTTGTGAGCCAACTGGGATAACCCAGGCTTTACCACCTCCGAACGCTTGGTAATCTTTACCATTGGGAAGGGTTGGAATCGTTGCGACCCCATAGTTTACCTTTGCATCTTTATAAGAAGCTGCTTGCCATGGTCCATCGATAATGGCTGCTGTCTTTCCTTCAGTAAACTGTGTCTTAATCAAGTTTGCAGCAGCAGTGGTATCTTGCAAACCTTGAGGCCACTGATTGTACCATGTTTTTGCGTATTCGATTGCTTTGATTGCACCGTCATTGTTCAACCCAATATCTTTCGGATCTGTACCATTGTCACCAAAGACATAGCCACCGTATCCAGCAAGAAGCCCGTAAGTATAGTAGAAGTTTGTCCAGTCAGCAAGGAAAGCAGTTGTTTTACCATTTTCACCTTCAAAGGCATATTTACTGTCTTTTGCCATTGCTTCTAAGTCAGCAAATGTTTTTGGAGCTTCGGTGATTAAATCTTTGTTGTAGTAAAGAACAAGTGTTTCAATGACAGCTGGTGAACCATACACTTTTCCACCGTTGGTCACAAGCGCTTTAGTTGTATCATCTGTCATGCTGGTTTCGGCAAGTTTTACTTCTGACAACTGACCCTCTGAACCCAGACTACCGACCCGGTCGTATGGAGACATCATCACGTCAGGAGCTGATCCTGATTGGTTGTCAAGAGAAAGGTTCTCAAGTCCTTTAAGGGCATCTCCTGTCTTGACAGTGATTTTGACACCATTGTCTTCTTCGAATTTCTTGGCTGCGGACTCAATGTAGTCTTTGTATCCTTGATCAACATAGACAGTCAATGATTTTCCGTCAGCAGCTGTGTCGTTAGAAGCGGACTTATTTGAAGAACAAGCAGCAAGTACGCTTGATGTAGCAGCAAGAAGAGCGACGCTCTTGAACAATTTGTGTTTCATGTTATCTCCTCCAAGAGTAATGATAATAAGGGGCGAAACGTCTCATTAACGCAAACGTTTGCTTTTCGAGTATCATTATATCGTAAAATGAATGCGTTTGCAAGTCTTTTTATCAAAATTTTTAAAAATTTTGATAAACATATGAGAAACATAGATGAAAGCCCTTATGTATTGATTCGAAAATAGAAAAAATAGATATTATTTTTCAATAAGCCTTGATTTGTTAGCGGTAACATTATATAATATTACCGAGAAAACGTTTGCGGTAATATGCGCAAATAATGACTATATGATTCAAAAGGGGTTAGTGATATGAAAGAACGACAAAGTGGAGTATTGCTTCACATCTCCTCGTTGCCAGGAAAATATGGAATTGGAACCTTTGGGCAATCAGCCTATGACTTTGTTGACTTTTTGGTACGTACCAAGCAACGCTATTGGCAAATTTTACCATTAGGGACAACAAGTTATGGGGATTCGCCTTATCAATCCTTCTCGGCTTTTGCAGGCAATACTCATTTTATTGATTTTGATGTACTGATAGAGGAAGGCTGGTTGGAAGCTGATGAGGTAGAAGGAATTGATTTTGGAGATAATCCGACAGAAGTAGACTATGCTAAGATTTTTTATGGTCGTCGTCCAGTTTTAGAAAAGGTTGTTGCTCGCATGAAGGCGCAAGGCTTACCAGCAGATTACCAGATCTTTTTAGAAGATCAGGCTTCTTGGTTGGATAATTTTGCGGAATATATGGCTATTAAGGAGTATTTTGACCTTAAGGCCTGGACAGAGTGGGAAGATCAGGCTATTCGCCGACGAGAAGCAGCAGCACTAGCCTCTTATCAAGAACAATTGGCAGACCAAATTGACTATCATCGTGTGACCCAGTATTTATTTTTCCGTCAATGGCATGCCTTAAAAAATTACGCCAATAACCGCGGTATTGAGATTGTTGGAGATATGCCAATTTATATTGCCGCAGACTCAGCCGATATGTGGGCTAATCCACAATTTTTTAAGACGGACGAAGAAGGTCGTCCGAGTGTTGTGGCAGGTTGCCCGCCAGATGCTTTTTCAGAGATTGGTCAGCTGTGGGGCAATCCAATTTATGACTGGGATGCGATGAAAGCGAGTGGTTTTTCTTGGTGGATTGCACGCTTGCGTGAGAGCTTTAAATTGTACGATATGGTGAGGATTGACCACTTTATTGGCTTTGCTTCTTTCTGGGAAATTCCAGCAGGCGAGACAACTGCTGTCAATGGTCGTCGTGTTGAAGCGCCAGGATTTGAATTATTCGCAGCTATTAAAGAAGCCTTGGGTGATTTGAATATCATTGCAGAAGATCTGGGTTCTGTGACCGATAAGGTGATAGAATTGCGTGAGACGACAGGTTTCCCAGGTATGAAAGTCTTGCAATTTGCCTTTGATCCCCATGGAGACAGTATTGAAATTCCACACAATCATCGCCGGAATGTCGTTGCTTATACTGGAACACATGATAATAGTACTCTTCGTGGCTGGTATGAAAATGAGATGAGCGATGAAGCCAAGGCATACTTGGATATCTACAGCAATCGTCACCCTGAAGAATCCATCAACCATGCCATGCTCCGCCTACTATTTGGTTCGGTTGCTTTTATGGCTGTTGCGACCATGCAAGATCTACTCGAATTGGATGGTTCAGCACGGATGAATTTACCCAATACACTAGGTGGGAACTGGATATGGCGCATGACAGCAGAGCAACTAACCCCAGAAGTAGAGGCTAACTTGCTTGATTTGACGACAACCTATCGCCGTCAGAATGTAAAACAGGGAGAACAGAGGAAAGAGAGTTGCTAGTGTAGCGCCGTTCACCAGGACATAGGCTATATGAGTATAAAAGCTAAAAAGGTGATACCTGCATTTTGCTAGATAAAAGCGCTTTAAAAATTTTATCAAATGGATTGACAAGCCCGAAATAAAGGAGTATAATCGATTGTAACAAAACAGTCATACAAAAGGAGATAATGGTATGAAAAAACCGATTCATTTATATATTTTGGCAACTCTTTCTGGGATTGCAAGCCTTTTAAGAATTTGGAGCGCCTTCTTTTCTAGCTTTGATGAAGAGACGACTAGAGCTTCATTTGCTGGTCTCCAATCTAATGGGATTGATGTAGATCAGATGGTGAATGTGATGAGAGCAAGTGTTGAATTGGATACAAACGGTATTAACAAAGTTTTGGCAATCATACTATTAGCACTCATCATTGTGACGATTGTTTTCTTGTTCCAAAAGAAGAATGAAACAGCATCTTATACTTATATCGGCTACCTGTTTGGAACCTTAATCCGCTCTACATATGCTTATATTGGTACAAAAGGAATTGCTAACTTGTACACGGACGAATTATTCCGTAAATCTACTGAAGCGGGAGCTATGGGGGCTTACATCTTTTCTATCGTTCTCTTTGCAATCTTCTTCGGCTTGACCGTCTTCTTCTTGGTTCGTAAACCAAAAGAAAAACCGTCTATGGAACAGACAGCAACCGATATTTAACGACTATAAAACTCCTTGAAGATTCAGGCTCTATAATTTCTGTAGTGGGTAAATCCACTGTAGAGATTATGGAGCCTTTTTGAGTATAGAAAAAAAGTCCCAT
>NZ_JBUEQR010000018.1:0-601 GCF_054968985.1 Streptococcus sp. 1F3
CCCTTTTCATTCACATAGTGAACAACAACGCTTCCTTTCTTCACTTCTGGTTGTGGTTCTGGATCTTTCTCATATGGTACTGGTGTATTCTGACCTGGATCGTTTGGATTGGTAATAGATGGTGGTACATATCCCTTCGTCGGATCTTCTGGATCAACCGGTTTCAATGGGTTGCCGTCTGGATCTTTTGGTGTATAGCCTGGAATGTGTGGCAATGGTGGGTTATCACCTGGCACCAGTGGGGTTTCATCATATGGTACTGGTGGGCGGTCACCTGGATTGTCTACACCTGGGATATATGGCAAGTAGCTACCGAGTTCCTTGTAGATGTAGGTGACGTTGGTCGTACCCTCTACAAGGGTTCCAGATTCTTGATCCCCGTCTTGAACCTTGGTGAAGACATAACGCTTGCCATCTTTTTCGATGAGGGTTGGCTTGTGGTCTGTTGTGTCATATGGAGTGTTGACGTCACTTTCTGGCGTGTCGACCACATCATCTGCGATGGTTTCACCCTTTTCATTCACATAGTGAACAATGACGCTACCTTTCTTCACTTCTGGTTCTGGATCCTTCTCATATGGTACTGGTGTATTCTGACCTG
>NZ_JBUEQR010000019.1:0-1746 GCF_054968985.1 Streptococcus sp. 1F3
GTGACAGAAAATATTGGTGACTTGAAAAAAGGAGATCAGTTATACTTAGATGGATTACATAAAGACCATTTAGAAGTATTTGATAAGAGAGGAAAATTAAAAGATGTACTCAATTTAGATGGAACATCTAATCTTGATAAATTAAATAAAGCTAGCGGTCGGAGGTTACCATGATTGAAGAATTGAAGAAACTATTAGATATTTGTGAACAATACAATGAGGAATTGGGAGATAATTTGGAGGATAATGAAGATTTAAAAGATTTAAAAGAAAGCATAGATTTTTATTTAGAGAGAGATTATCAGAAATTAGTCATGGCTATTGAATTATTTGATAAAACTATGATTTTTAATACTAGTACAGATGATCTGTATAACAAGTTTTATAAGCAAATGCTATCATCAATGGCTGATTTTGCAGCATACTTTGATGATCTTCATAAAATTATATTTCGTTTAAATAAACGAAGAAATTACTTAAAAGGGCTAGTCACTCTTGCAGAATATCAAGCTTCGGATATTTTAGATATTGAGTATAAAGAGGATTGAAGCTGAATTAGTAACAAGCAATAGATAAGAAGGATAAAGTAGTTGTATTTCCGTGGTGCTGTTGGCGCTTGAGCTAGTTATCGAGGACTTTGAAAACGCTCGAAATTATTTCTTCGTTTTCCGTCCTCTCTTTCCTAGCTCCCCGCCCACCTATGGAGCTTCTCTCCATAGGTGTTTTCCACATCACCACTATGCTTTTACATGTTGTCATATAAAAGCAAGATAAGAAATAAAACTGTTCTACTTACTTTATTCGTAAAAGTAAAATAAAAAGACGGAAAGATAAATAAATTTTTTATTATGTAGAACATATTCCGTAATATACTGATTATCTCGGTCAGATTGAGACCATGACAGTATCCGACAAGGCAGGCAAGGAATTATCGAAACTCACCTACACCTATGACCTAGCAGGAAACAAGCTGACTAGCACAGAAGAAGTAGAGGGCAAGAAAGAAGAGACCCGCTTCACTTACGATGACAATAACCGCCTAACCAAACTAGAAAACAAGGACGGTATAACGACCTATACCTACGACAGGAACGGCAACCGCATCTCGTCTAAGAAAAATGATGACAAGTTAGACTACATCTACGACACAGAGAACCGGCTCCTTGCGGTTAAGGACAAGGAGGGGCTTCTGATGGCAGCCCTCTATGACGGGGATGACAATCGGGTCTTTACCGCCAGTCGTAAGGAGGGCAAGCACACTTATCAACTCTTCAAGCGTGAGGACAAGAAGAAATCGCCATATACAGCACCAGCTGGTGAGGAGCCGAGTCTCTTCTGGTATGGCTTTAGTCAGAATGTCTTACAGGCACTGTCTACCCTACCGCAGACGGTGGGGACTATCTGGCATGAGATTTTTGACGATGTGTCGACTGCCTACCACCAGAAAGTAGCGAAAGACCGGGCGACCAAGGAGGGGCTAGTGGTCAACCCACCAGAGCTTGGAGATCTGCCGGGTGAGGGTCAAGTGACCTATGCCTCAGAAGTGAAAGAGGTTCTCATTCCTTACACCACACGAGAGGATCGCTTTAACTATTACGAAGAGCGGAACTATGTCAACGACGTCAACCGCAAGCATACCGAAGTTCTTCAGACCTATGACCGGGACTTGAAAGGCAAGGAAACTTATACTTATGGTAATGGGCGGGTTTCCTACCTCAACAATGAAACAGGCGACCAGTATCACTA
>NZ_JBUEQR010000019.1:1832-4925 GCF_054968985.1 Streptococcus sp. 1F3
TCCAGCCAGTACCAACTCTACGGTGCGACTAAGTCTAGCACAGACGAGACAGGCAACCCATTTGCCTACAATGGGGAAGCCAGAGATATCACAGGACTGGATTACCTCAGAGCACGGTATTACGACAGCCAAGCAGGGATTTTCCTTACAGAGGATTCCTATCAAGGTGAATTGACGGCTCCACTCAGTCAGAACCGCTACAGCTATGTTCACAACAATCCAGTCAATTATACCGATCCAAGTGGGCATTTCCGCCAAGCAAGGCGATTCAAACCTGTCAGAAGAGGTGCTAGTCTAGGTGCGACTTTTAGCAGAAGCATGGCTCAGATCGTACGGAGCATTGGAAATACTGTTTTAGACACTGCTAGATATATGAATCAGGAAGTGCAGTATATAACCCAGTATGTGTCTGCACTCATTCAAGCACCGGCTGAACATCGACCTGCGATAACCAATCTTTGGCAACAAGCCAGAGCCTTGCGACAATCTGTCTATGACTGGGGACAATCCGTTACCCGAGAAGCCCAAAATATTGCTCGCAATTGGACAAAATCCTTGGAGGAAACCATTCGCCATGTCTGCGACCCGAAAACCACTAAGGCAAAAGATAAAGGGGCATCTCCTAAACCTGTCAGCTTTGGAGGGGGAGGAGTTGCCAGCTGGGATAGCACGGCTGGCACAAGTTCTCGTTATCAGTCGAATGCTTCTGTCAAATCGAAAGCGAAAAAAGGTAGCTCCAAACGCACAAGTGGTTCACATTATGAAGTGAATCCAGGTGGTGCTGCCAGTTGGAATGGTACTTCTAGCACAAGCAATCAACCACAAAAAAGTAGTAAAAAAGGACATACATTTGATCCAAGCGGTCTGAAAAATCTTTCGTCAGGGAATATTCAAGCACTCGCAGGGATATCAGGTGTACTGGCAGGACTATTAGGAGGACCAGTGGTTGGGTTTGCGACTTATGGAGCTGTTAGCTCAGGTCTAACAAGTTATTCTAATGGTGACAAGCCATTAGATGTGGCAATGAACACAGCAGGCGGTGCTTTACAAGGTTATTTTGTTGGTAAGTATGTTGAAGCTGCATATATAGCTGCCAGTGGAGCAGTAGCTGGGTTAGGAGTACCCACGCAAGCTGAAAAACCCTATGGTCCTCAACCAGCTAGTGGACCATTAGAACCCTTGAAACCCTATGGTCCCCAACTAGCTACTGGGAACCTAGAACCGTTAAAACCTCTTCCTAATTCAGCGAATATGACCCGTGTTGGACGTTGGATGTCACCGAATGAATATAGTAAGATGCTTGAGACAGGGAAAGTACAGGTCTCTCCTAATGGTGATAGAACTTTTGTCTCCAATCCTGCTGATATTGAAGCATTTCAATCGGCTCCCAAGGGCTCTGTCTATATTGAATTTGATGTAGATAAAAATTATATTTTTCAAGCTGGACAAAAAAATTGGGGACAGATTGTAGCTCCAGGTTCTAAGTTTGATAGATTACTAGAGAAAAGAGGAGTCCCTATTTTAGACGAAATGCTTGATGCTTATAATATTGAAAAAATGGGAGAAAAATAATGTTAGAAGTAGAAAAGAAAATAGCCTTGGTTAAATCTTGGATAGATAATCTTGAATTTAGTAATGGTAAATTAGATATAAAATATATTATTGATAAAAAAAATTGTCTGGAAGTTGAGATTTCTAAGTCAAATTTAATATGGAGTGTATTAGTTAATAGTCCGGATTTTGCTCCTTATAAAAATGTTTGGATTGAAGTACTTGATTTAGATAATATAGACAATTATTATATATTAAGTTGGGGAGATGATATCTCTACTAAAGAAAGTGATATTATAAATAAGCTAAATGAAACTATTATATTGTTACTAAAGTAAATACAAGGCTATTCTTATAGGAATGTTCCATAGCCTACCAGAGGCAAAGGATAATGTAATTGTATTTCCGTGGTGCTGTTGGCGATTGAGCTAGTTATCGAGGACTTTGAAAACGCTGTATAATGTATCGTTTTCCGTCCTCTCTTTCCTAGCTCCCCGCCCACCTATGGAGCTATACTCCATAGGTGTTTTCCACATCACCACTATGCTTTTAAAAGTTGTCATATAAAAGCAAGATAAGGAATAAAACTGTTCTACTTACTTTATTCGTAAAAGTAAAATAAAAATACAGAAAGATAAATAAATTTTTTATTATATAGAACATATTTCGTAATATACTGATTATCTCGGTCAAGTAGAGACCATGACAGTATCCGACAAGGCAGGCAAGGAATTATCGAAACTCACCTACACCTATGACCTAGCAGGAAACAAGCTGACTAGCACGCAAGAAGTAGAGGGCAAGAAAGAAGAGACCCGCTTCACTTACGATGACAATAACCGCCTAACCAAACTAGAAAACAAGGACGGAACGACCTATACCTACGACAAGAATGGCAACCGCATCTCGTCTAAGAAAAATGATGACAAGTTAGACTACATCTACGACACTGAAAACCGCCTCCTTGCGGTTAAGGACAAGGAGGGACTTCTGATGGCAGCCCTCTATGACGGGGATGACAATCGAGTCTTTACTGCTAGCCGTAAGAAAGGTAAACATACCTATCAGCTCTTCAAACGAGAGGAGAAGAGGAAGTCTCCTTATACTGCTCCGAATGGGGAGGAGCCTAGCCTCTTCTGGTATGGCTTTAGTCAGAATGTCTTACAGGCATTGTCTACCCTACCGCAGACGGTGGGGACTATCTGGCATGAGATTTTTGATGATGTGTCGACTGCCTACCACCAGAAAGTGGCGAAAGACCGTGCGACTAAGGAGGGGCTAGTGGTCAACCCACCAGACCTTGGAGATCTGCCGGGTGAGGGTCAAGTGACCTATGCCTCAGAAGTGAAAGAGGTTCTCATTCCTTACACCACACGTGAGGATAGCTTTAACTATTACGAAGAGCGGAACTATGTCAACGATGTCAATCGGAAACATACCGAGGTACTCCAGACCTATGACCGAGACTTAAAAGCAAGAGAAACCTATACCTACGGACAGGGCAGAAGTTCTTATCTCAACCATGAGACGGGGGATACCTAT
>NZ_JBUEQR010000020.1:0-20673 GCF_054968985.1 Streptococcus sp. 1F3
GAAAACTTTAAAAAACGCATTTTGATTGCTTTAAACGTAAAGAAAGAGAGAACGAAGTTCGTCCTCTCACGATGTTAGCTTTTCATCAACCCACTACAGTTGACAAAGAGCCTAAACGTAAAGAAAGAGAGAACGAAGTTCGTCCTCTCTAGGTGTTAGCTTTTCATCTACCCACTACAGTTGACAAAGAGCCACTTTTTAAACAGTTTTCTTCTTTATTTTGCAAAAACGTGGTCTTTTCCCTCTAGCTTTAACCTTACGTTGTAAACCAGCTGGTAAATTTTCCTGAGATTCTAAAAGAATTAAAGAATGATAATTCTGTAAATATTCATCACATTCCTCACACCAATGTTGATCCTCTGGAGCCCAGAACGTTGCCATTAAGCCGTCTCGATTTTTCTTCATAGGAAACCGCTCAGATAAGCATACCCACTGGCGTTGGTAGTCTTGTAATGCTTCCTCGTAATGATTGTACTCGTTTTTGCTGATGATATGTTCTTCCCAGCCATCTAAGAACCACCACGGTTCAAAATCACCATACATTCGAATAACTTGATACATCTCTCATACTCCTCTATATCCACTATTATAGCGAATTTTCAAAAAGTAGAAAAAGATTTGGCTTGTGAAATTTATTCTCAAAGAGGCTGGACTTGAGTCCAGCCTCTACTTCATTATTCTGTTATACTCATTTAGTTTAACTTTTATTACTTCGACGATTGTGGAAACTCCGTTTCCCTATTTCCAACTTCCAATCATCTTCTAGATGAATTGTGGAAACTCCGTTTCTCTATTTCCAACTTCCAATCATCTTCTAGATGATTGGAACTCGCTTTGCCGTACTCCAGTACAGCCTGTAGCTCGTTGCCTAGTACTAAAAGTAAACGAAACAACTATATCAGTTCTTCTGCCAATTCTTCCGCAACGGTATCTTCGATGATTTCGATTTCATTGATAGCCTGTGGCTCAATGTTACGATAACGTGCCATACCAGTACCCGCTGGGATAATCTTACCGATGATGACATTTTCTTTCAAGCCGAGAAGGTTATCTCGTTTTCCACGGATTGCTGCGTCCGTAAGGACACGAGTGGTTTCTTGGAAGGAAGCCGCCGACAAGAAACTATTGGTTTCAAGTGAGGCCTTGGTAATTCCCATAAGGACAGGACGAGCAGTCGCTGGGATACCACCTGCAATAACCACATCTGCATTGGCATCGGTAAAGTCTGTGATATCCATGAGAGTACCCATGAGAAGATCTGTATCTCCTGGATCCATGACACGGACCTTACGCAACATTTGACGAACCATTACTTCAATGTGCTTGTCACCAATTTCCACCCCTTGGCTACGGTATACTTTTTGTACTTCAGAAAGCAAGTAGGTCTCAACAGATAAAACATCACGAACCTCAAGCAAGCGTTTCGGTTGAATTGATCCCTCTGTAAGAGCTGCTCCACGAGCCACCTGGTCTCCGACCTCTACTTTCATACGTGCGGTAAATGGTACAACATACTCACCTTCACCGGTCTTCCCTTTGACATATACTTTCTTGGTGCGAGTAGCTACGTCTTCATCAATTGCCGTCACCTCACCCTTGATTTCTGTAATCACCGCCTCACCTTTTGGATTACGGGCTTCAAAAATTTCTTGGACACGAGGCAAACCTTGTGTGATATCTGAATTAGAAGCTACACCACCCGTGTGGAAGGTACGCATGGTCAACTGAGTACCAGGCTCACCAATGGATTGAGCAGCAATAGTACCAACTGCTTCACCTACTTCAACCGCATCACCTGTCGCCAAGTTGATACCATAACAGTGACGGCATACACCGTGGCGGGTATTACATGTAAAGACAGAGCGAATCGTCACTTGTTCGACACCAGCATTGACAATATCCCGAGCAATATCTTCTGTAATCAATTCGTTTGGACCGATGAGCACGACACCTGTCTCAGGATGCTTAACGGTTTTCTTCGTGTAACGACCTTGCAAGCGTTCTTCAAGCGGCTCAATCATTTCCTTGCCATCTGTAATCGAACGGATATCCAAACCACGATCGGTTCCACAATCGTCCTCACGGATAATGACATCTTGAGCAACGTCAACAAGACGGCGAGTTAAATATCCTGAATCGGCAGTCTTCAAGGCGGTATCTGTCATCCCTTTACGGGCACCATGAGTAGAGAAGAACATCTCAAGAACGGACAAGCCCTCACGGAAGTTTGACAAGATTGGTAATTCCATGATTCGTCCGTTCGGCGCTGACATCAATCCACGCATTCCGGCAAGCTGGGAGAAGTTAGAAATGTTCCCACGCGCTCCAGAGTCCATCATCATAACAATCGGGTTCTTTGGATCTTGTGATTCTGTCAAGCGTTTCTCTAATTTCTCTTTCGCTGAGCGCCATTCATCTGTAACAGCTGCATACCGCTCATCATCTGTAATCATACCACGACGGAATTGTTTCTTAATTTGTTCCACCCGTTCGTGGGATTCCTCAATGATTTCTGCCTTATTATCAATCACCGGAATATCTGCAATCCCTACTGTCAAACCGGCTAGAGTTGAATGGTAGTAGCCAAGGTCTTTCAAGCGGTCAAGGAGGGCAGATGTTTCCGTTGTTCGGAAGCGTTTGAAGATTTCAGCGATAATATTTCCAAGATTTTTCTTCTTGAATGGAGGATTGATTGGAAGCTCTGCAATCGCAGCTTTAATATCAGCTCCTAATTCTAAGAAATACTTATCTGGCGCGCCTTCCGTCAAGTTGGCATTCGTAGGCTCTTGGAGGTATGGCAAGCCTGCTGGCATGATAGCATTAAACAAAATCTTACCGACAGTCGTCATCATAATCTTATGTTTTTGTGATTCTGTCCAAGGCTTGTCAAGACTATCTGTTGCAATACCCACACGGGTATGTAAGTGAACATAGCCATTACGATAAGCCATCACTGCTTCATCCATGTCTTTAAAGACCATTCCTTCGCCTTCACGACCTGCATCTTCCATGGTTAGGTAATAGTTTCCTAAGACCATATCCTGAGACGGTGTTACAACCGGTTTTCCATCTTTAGGATTCAAGATATGTTCTGCCGCAAGCATGAGGATACGTGCTTCTGCCTGTGCTTCTTCTGACAATGGTACGTGAATCGCCATTTGATCCCCGTCAAAGTCAGCATTGTATGCCTCACACACGAGCGGGTGTAGACGGAGCGCCTTACCGTCAATCAAGACCGGTTCAAACGCTTGAATTCCAAGCCTGTGAAGGGTCGGTGCACGGTTCAACAGCACAGGATGCTCTCTGATGACTTCTTCAAGAATATCCCAAATACGGTCATCTCCACGTTCAATCAACCGTTTCGCCGCTTTTACGTTCCCTGCAATCTCACGGGCAACAATTTCACGCATCACAAACGGTTTAAACAGCTCAATCGCCATTTCACGTGGTACCCCACATTGATACATCTTCAAAGTAGGGCCGACAGCGATAACCGAACGTCCTGAGAAGTCAACACGTTTTCCAAGCAAGTTTTGACGGAAACGTCCTTGTTTTCCTTTCAACATGTGGCTGAGAGACTTGAGCGGACGGCTACCTGGTCCTGTAATTGGACGACCACGACGACCATTATCAATCAGGGCGTCAACTGCCTCTTGAAGCATCCGCTTTTCGTTTTGTACGATAATTCCCGGTGCATTCAATTCCAGCAAGCGTGCCAAACGGTTGTTTCGGTTAATGACACGGCGGTACAATTCATTCAAGTCAGAAGCCGCAAAACGTCCACCATCCAACTGAACCATCGGACGTAGATCTGGTGGAATAACTGGCAGGATGTTCAAAATCATCCATTCAGGTTTATTTCCAGATTTGTAAAAGGCGTCCAACACATCCAAACGACGAACTGCCTTGATCCGTTTTTGACCAGAAGCTGTTTTCAACTCTTCTTTCAAGGCTGCAATTTCTGTAGGCAAATCTACTTGTCTAAGCAAGTCTTGAATCGCCTCTGCACCCATTTTTGCAACGAAGGAACCATGCCCATACTCACGCAATTTTTCACGATATTCACGCTCAGTCATGATAGACTTGTGCTCGAGCGGTGTGTCTTTCGGATCAATCACCACATAAGCGGCAAAGTAAATGACTTCTTCAAGCGCACGTGGGCTCATATCAAGGGTCAAGCCCATGCGACTTGGAATACCTTTAAAATACCAGATGTGGGAAATAGGCGCTTTCAGCTCGATATGTCCCATACGCTCACGGCGTACTTTCGCCCGTGTCACTTCTACACCACAACGGTCACAAACGATGCCTTTATAACGGATACGCTTATACTTTCCACATGAACATTCCCAGTCTTTTGTCGGACCAAAGATGACTTCATCAAAGAGCCCGTCACGCTCTGGTTTGAGCGTCCGATAGTTGATTGTTTCAGGTTTTTTAACTTCACCATAAGACCATGAACGGACCTTGCTTGGAGAAGCTAAAGTGATTTGCATACTTTTAAATCGATTTACGTCAACCACTAATAATCCCTTTCTTCATTTCTAACAGGAGGACTAGCCAGAAACAGGTAAAAGCCTGTTTCTGCTCTTCCTTATTCTTCTGATTCGGCTGCAAATGCAGCTGCAGCATCCGCTGCGGCCTTTGCACGCGCTTTTTCTAAATCATCTACGTGGATGATATCATCATCTTCGCCCTCATCCAGATCACGAAGTTCTACTTCTCGATCATCTTCATCAAGGACACGCATGTCAAGCCCAAGTGATTGTAGTTCTTTGACCAATACGCGGAATGATTCTGGCACACCTGGCTTTGGAATTGGTTTTCCTTTAGTAATCGCTTCATAAGCCTTCAAGCGACCATTCACATCATCTGACTTGTAGGTCAGGATTTCTTGAAGAACATTTGAGGCTCCGTAGGCTTCTAGTGCCCAAACCTCCATCTCACCAAAACGTTGCCCACCAAACTGAGCTTTTCCTCCGAGAGGTTGTTGGGTAACGAGTGAGTAAGGTCCGACAGAACGTGCGTGAAGTTTATCATCAACCATGTGGTGCAGTTTGATCATGTACATGACCCCAACAGACACACGATTATCAAACGGCTCACCAGTACGTCCATCATAGAGAATCGTCTTGGCGTCACTATCCATGCCCGCTTCTTTAACCGTTGACCAAAGGTCTTCTGAACTTGCTCCGTCAAAGACTGGCGTTGCAATGTGGATGCCCAAGTTGCGAGCAGCCATTCCAAGATGGAGTTCCATAACCTGTCCGATATTCATACGAGACGGTACCCCTAATGGGTTCAACATGATGTCAACTGGTGTTCCATCTGGAAGATATGGCATATCTTCTACCGGTACGATACGAGAGACAACCCCTTTATTTCCATGGCGTCCCGCCATCTTATCTCCGACCTTAATCTTCCGTTTTTGAGCAATATAGACACGAACCAACATGTTGACACCCGATTGCAACTCATCGCCATTAGCACGGGTAAATATTTTCACATCACGAACGACACCATCGGCACCGTGAGGCACACGAAGCGACGTATCACGAACCTCACGGGATTTATCACCAAAGATAGCGTGGAGGAGGCGTTCTTCTGCTGACAAGTCCTTTTCCCCTTTTGGAGTCACTTTACCAACAAGGATATCTCCTTCTTTTACCTCAGCACCAATACGGATAATTCCCATTTCATCCAAGTCTCTAAGAGCGTCCTCACCAACGTTTGGAATTTCACGGGTAATTTCTTCAGGGCCCAACTTGGTATCACGTGTTTCTGATTCATATTCTTCCAAGTGAACAGAGGTGTAGACATCATCTTTCACCAGACGTTCACTCATGATAACCGCATCCTCAAAGTTGTACCCTTCCCATGTCATGTAGGCAACGATTGGGTTTTGTCCAAGCGCCATTTCCCCATTTTCCATTGAAGGTCCGTCTGCGATAAATTCACCTTTTTCAACGATATCACCTACCTTAACGAGGGTACGTTGATTATAGGCTGTACCTGAGTTTGATCGACGGAATTTTTGGATATGGTAGACGTCAAGTGAGCCGTCCTCACGGCGTACTTCTACCTTATCTGCATCTGCGTATGTTACTTTTCCATCGTGCTGGGCAATGACTGCTGCTCCTGAATCATGAGCCGCTTGATATTCCATACCGGTTCCCACATAAGGAGCTTTAGGATCAATCAATGGCACGGCCTGACGCTGCATGTTGGCTCCCATAAGGGCACGGTTGGAGTCGTCATTTTCAAGGAAGGGAATACATGCTGTCGCAACGGCAACTACCTGCTTAGGTGAGACGTCCATAAAATCAGCAGATTCCGCTGGAAACTCCTGGTTGTTCCCTTGGTGACGTCCCATGACAATCTTGTCTATAAATCGGTTGTTTTCATCAAGGGGAGACGTAGACTGCGCTACAATATAGGCATCTTCTTCATCGGCAGTCAACCAAACAATCTCATTTGTCACAACCCCCGTCGCACGATCAATCTTGCGATAGGGTGTTTGAATGAAACCGTACTTATTCAAATGCCCGTAAGAAGATAAGTTGTTAATCAAACCAATGTTTGGTCCTTCTGGAGTTTCAATCGGACACATACGACCATAATGAGTGTAATGCACGTCACGAACTTCATATCCAGCACGGTCACGTGTCAAACCACCAGGTCCTAAGGCAGATAAACGACGTTTGTGGGATAACTCTGATAGGGGATTATGTTGATCCATGAACTGTGACAACTGGGAAGATCCAAAAAATTCTTTAATCGCTGCTGTTACAGGACGGATATTGATAATTTGTTGCGGAGTCAATACTTCGTTATCTTGGACACTCATACGTTCACGGAGATTGCGTTCCATCCGTGTCAAACCAATGCGTACTTGGTTGGCAAGCAATTCACCCACAGCACGAATCCGACGATTTCCAAGATGGTCAATATCATCGACGCGACCGAGACCTTCTGCTAGGTTGAGGAAATAACTCATTTCCCCCAAGATATCTGCTGGTGTAATGGTGCGAACATTTTCTGCTGGATTGGCATTTCCAATCACGGTCACAACACGGTCTGGATCGGTCGGTGCTACTATCTTAAATTTTTGCAGTAGGACTGGCTCTACCACAACAGCTGCATCATTCGGGATATACTCGACTAGATTCAAGTCATCGAATTGTTCTTCAATTGATTCCAATACATCACGACTCAAAATGGTTCCAGCTTCAAGAACGATCTCCCCTGTCTCACCATTGATAACATGCTCTGCCAAGGTTTGGTTAAGCAAACGGGTACGGAGGTTCAATTTCTTGTTTACCTTGTAACGACCAACAGGCGCCAAGTCATAACGGCGTGGATCAAAGAAGCGGGCAGTCAGCAAGCTACGTGAACTTTCTGCTGTCTTAGGCTCCCCTGGACGAAGGCGCTCATAAATTTCTTTGAGAGCTTCATCTGTACGTGAATCTGCTGGGTTTTTATGAATATCTTTTTCAATGGTATTACGCACCAATTCGCTATCGCCAAAGATATCAAAGATTTCATCATCACCTGAGAATCCAAGTGCACGAACAAGGGTTGTAAATGGAATTTTACGGGTACGGTCAATCCGAGTATAGGCAATGTCTTTTGAGTCTGTCTCAAGTTCTAACCACGCACCACGGTTTGGAATCACCGTTGAACCATAGCCAACCTTACCATTTTTATCAACCTTATCATTGAAATAGACTCCCGGCGAACGTACGAGCTGACTAACGATAATCCGCTCACCACCATTGATGATAAAGGTTCCCATCTCAGTCATGATGGGAAACTCACCAAAGAAGACTTCCTGGGTCTTAATTTCCCCGGTTTCCTTATTTATCAAGCGGAAGGTTACAAAGATTGGTGCTGAATAACTCGCATCATGAATACGCGCTTCTTCTAAGGTATACTTTGGTTCCTTTAATTCATAACCAACAAATTCCAATTCCATCGTATCTGTAAAGTTGGATACTGGAAGCACATCTTCAAATACTTCTTTGAGACCATGATCCAAAAATTCTTTGAATGAGTCCGTTTGAATTTCAATCAAATTTGGTAAATCAAGAACTTCTTTGATTCTTGAAAAACTACGACGGGTACGGTGCTTGCCGTACTGAACTTCATGTCCTGCCAAGTTTTTAGCTCCTTCTTTTTTCTCTAGGTCTAGCCGATGAGACCGCACATTGCCGTTTTGTCTGAATTTTTAGAATCTTTAAGAGTTTATGACAATTCATAAATAAAGACCAAAAATAAGCACAAAAAGAGCAGCTAAATCTTCTTAACAAAGTATGATTTAACTGCTGCAAGCCTTGTTTGGACAATATTTCAAACAAAACACACGACAAATAATATAGAACATATTATACACTATTTCCCTTTATTTTTCAAGACTTTCAGCTTTTTTTCACAATAGACATTGAAAATCCCATTTCCAACGATTGCTTGTCCTTATTTAGTAACTACAGACTAAAAGACGATAGAAAACAAAAATTGAGAAATAAGCTGCTAGCTTACTTCCCAATCTTGCCCTAAAATTAACGATTTGATTCACTGTTTGAAGAGGGTTTTGTGGTAGACGATGAATTCCTACCTGATGAGGACTTTGGTTCTGGTACAGGTGCGGGAGGAAGTAAAGTAGCCCAGGCTTTGGCATAATCATTATCTGTCCCACCGATCATAAATCTGTAGCTAATAGCTGGCGCCCCATTCTTAGCCCAGTAGCTCGTCGTCATTGCTCCTCCTAGCGTAATGGGTACACTATTTACCTGAACAGTTCCAGCCCGTGTTCCAGTGGAGGCTAGAACATTTGATGCAATCACGCTATTATCCAACTGGAAGCGTTCCTCAAATAATTCTGGTCTTGTCTCATAGATGGCATTTGTTAAATAAGCAACATAGGCTGCATTATTGTTATACCCTGTTAAAAAGTCCATGCCTGTGTTATCATCATGGCCCGCCCAAGTTCCTAAGGTAATCTGTGGAGTAGCTAACATCAGCCATACATCAGCAGTGTCATTACTGGTTCCTGTTTTCCCGACCAAATCACTAGCTGCTGCCTGGGGATTGATTGCTGCTAGACGACCTGAATAAGTAGATGTTTCTCCTGATGCTAGGGCTTCTCTCAACAACATCATCATAATACTAGATGTTGCTTTAGAATAGACTTGTACAGGTTTTGCTTGATGTTGATAAATCACTGTCCCATCATGAGCAGTAATACTCTCTACAATATAGTTCTCATTGTAGACACCACCATTTGCCAGGGCTTGATAGGCATTTGTATTGGCAACAACTGTCGTTTCGACCCCACCTCCTAATGGGAGACTTTCAATGTCGTACATCTCAATAGCATAGTTCATTTTATCCATATAGGATTTGACATCTACACCTGCATTTTGTAGCATTTTATAGGTCCAAAAAGCAGGTATATTGGCTGACGCATTTAGGGCACTTTGTAGGGTCATCATCCCTGTCCCCCTGCTTTCCCCGTGCATAATGGGGGTTCCATCAGCGAACGTTGTCGGATAGTTAGACAAGACACTAGCTGAACCCAATAGTCCTTGGTCAATGGCAACTCCGTAAGCCAGGAAAGGCTTGATCGTAGATCCTGGAGACCGTTTGGTATTAAGGGCATGATTATTCTGATTGGAACGATAATCGCGACCACCCACAAATCCTAAAATTGCCCCTGTTCGATTGTCTAGAAGAACACTTCCTGTCTCGACCAGACCACCACCACTATCCAGTACCTCACCGTACGTTGCCACAGTAGACTGCATGGCACCATAGATATTTTTATCAACTGTACTCGTAATGACATAGCCACCTTGGCTGATATTCTGCCTTGCCAACTCCTTGTAGGCTTTGACGGTTTCATCATTTTTCAAATCTTGCTCAGATACTTGATCCCTCTTGACCAAGTAACGATACATAATATCCTCTGCCTCTGACAATACTGCATAATACAAGTAATCCTTGGTATCTTCTAGAATTGGAGCGGGTGCAATAAAATCTTTCTTAATATCATAAGCGAGATAGGTCTCGTAATCCTCTTTGTTTATATAGCCAGAGCGATACATGTTATACAAGACATCTTTTGAACGCTCAATCCCGTACGACATATCCTCTTCGGATTTAAAACTACCACTCGCTGTATAAGGGGAATACACAATCGGACTTTGAGGTAAACCAGCAATAAAAGCTGCTTGAGGCACTGTTAAATCTTTGGCTGATTTACCAAAAATCCCTCGTGCCGCTTCTTCAATTCCGGCAATATTGCGCCCTTGGTTATTGCGTCCAAAAGGAGAAACGTTTAGGTAGGTCGTTAAAATCTCTCCCTTACTCATGGCACGCTCAAGGGCGAGGGCTGAGATGATTTCATTTGCTTTTCGTCTAAAGGTAGGGGCATCTCCTACAATCTGCTGCTTAATCAACTGCTGGGTCAAGGTTGAGCCACCACTTGATGACCCAATCCCAATCGAACCAAGCGCTGCACGTAAAACCGCCTTAGGAACAACACCATTATGGCTTTCAAAGGTCACATCTTCCGTCGCAATAACCGCCTGCTTGACATTGTCAGAAATTGCATCGCTTCCAACTGGTGCCCTCAATAAATCAGAACTAATCTCTGAAATGAGACTACCATCTGAATACGTAACTGTAGAAATCCGACTAACTTCGGTCACCTGCTTGACCAATTCTGTAGAGTTCGGAACAGTTACACTATCAAAGAGACTGGCAACATAACCTAGTCCAAGACCTGCTCCCAATACCCCTAACAAAAAAAGGACAACAGCTCCAAAGTCTACTAGTAGTTTTAAGATTCTCAAAGTAATACCGGCTATATCATTGATTGCCAAAGAAGCAGTTTCCTTTGCTTCTCCCTTTTTCTTAGGTACTTTCGTCGTCATAGATAACTCCTTATCTTCCCTATTCTATCATATTTTTTATGTTTTGACGAAAATTTCCTATACCATTCTCCCTAAAATATGATACAATGAGAGGTATTAGAAAAACTAAAAAAGGAGAAGAGACATGCACATTTTTGATGAGCTAAAAGAACGTGGTTTAATCTTTCAAACTACAGATGAAAATGCTTTGCGCAAAGCCTTAGAAGAAGGGCAAGTCTCTTATTATTCAGGCTACGATCCAACGGCTGATAGCCTACACTTAGGACATTTGGTCCCAATCCTTGTTTGCCGTCACTTGCAATTAGCTGGGCACAAGCCATACCCACTTGTAGGAGGGGCAACTGGCTTGATTGGGGACCCATCTTTCAAAGATGCAGAACGTAGTCTGCAAACAAAAGATACCGTCAACAACTGGGTAGAACAAATCCAAGCTCAATTAGATCGCTTCCTTGATTTTGAAAACGGCGACAACAAGGCTGTCATGACCAATAACTACGATTGGTTTAGCAATATCAACTTTATTGACTTCTTGCGTGATGTCGGAAAATACTTTACCGTTAACTATATGATGAGCAAAGAATCTGTTAAAAAACGGATTGAAACGGGCATTTCTTATACAGAGTTTGCCTACCAAATCATGCAAGGTTTTGACTTTTATGAGCTCAATCGCCTGCATGATGTCACTCTCCAAATCGGGGGTAGTGACCAGTGGGGCAATATGACTGCTGGGACAGAATTACTCCGCCGCAAGGCTGACAAGACCGGACACGTCATCACAGTCCCCCTCATTACCGATGCAACCGGTAAAAAATTCGGAAAATCTGAAGGAAATGCCGTTTGGCTCAATGCTGACAAGACATCTCCATACGAAATGTACCAATTCTGGATGAATATCATGGATGCAGACGCTATTCGCTTCTTGAAAATTTTCACCTTCCTACCACTGGATGAAATCGAAGAAATTCGTCAAAAATTTGAAGCGGCACCACATGAGCGCTTGGCACAAAAAATCCTCGCTCGCGAAGTCGTAACGCTCGTTCACGGTCAAGCAGCCTACCAAGAAGCTCTGAACATCACCGAGCAGCTCTTTGCAGGAACCGTCAAAAATCTTTCTGTCAAAGAACTCAAACAAGGACTTCGTGGCGTCCCAAATTACACGGTAACAGCAGATGACAATCTCAATATTATTGAGATTCTCGTCACCGCAGGTGTGGTCAACTCAAAACGCCAAGCCCGTGAAGACGTCCAAAACGGAGCAATCTACGTCAATGGTAGTCGCATCCAAGATCTTAACTACGTACTGACAGACGCAGATAAGCTCGAAAACGAATTAACTGTTATCCGCCGCGGAAAGAAAAAATACTTTGTACTGACATTTAACCCTTGTTAAATCAACTGTAGATCCCAGCCTCTTTCCACGTTTCAATCCCTGCCAATTGACAAACGAAAACTAAAAAGAGAATAGTAGATAAGGGATAGCGAATTTTCCAAGCTTGACGACTGTCGTACTCTTCTTTGCGTTCCTCAATGGATAAAAGAAAATCATTCATTATAGTTCACCTCTATTCTAGTCTACTACTTTGAATGAGGTTTAGCATGATTTTCGATTTCTGAAAACGAAATTTTCTTCATGCGTTTGTCGTGCATTTCTTCTGTATCCAGATGGAGAGGGATTTCCAAGTGATTGGGAAGAATGATTAGAGAAAATTGGGGTGCCGATTGCAATTAGTCCGCTTCACGATAAAGACAGAAAAAATGGTGGTTATAAAAAAAGCCATTATCATGGTATCTATATTGCAAATAAGCCTGTAACTGCTGAATCGGTTAGAAACAAACTTAGAGCGGTCCTTAGTTCTGACGATATGGAATGTAAGGCAGTAGCACGGGTTCAGATTGTTTATGAATCTATCGAGAGTGTTTATCTATATCTCACGCATGAGAGTAAAGATGCTATTAAGCAAAATAAATATCGCTATGACAAGTCGGATATTAAGCGTATCAGTAATTTTGATATTGACCGATATGTTGTAGTTGATGTTGAAACCAAAAATAAAATTTTAAAAATATTGCTCCAGATTATTCGTGTGTACTCAATACCTAATATTTTAGATTTGCATGATTTCATCGAAGAAAATGGTGCTAGTTATGGGATTGATATGAACTTGTTTTTAACAACTATTGAAAGTAAATCTAGTATTTTGAGATTATATTTTGATGGTGCTTATCAACGAGGCAAACGTGGAATAAAATCAGGTACTGAAGAATAAAAAAAGTCGGTCTAAAAAGAGATCGACTTTTTTATTATGTGACTTTTAGTTTGTCACGCTTCGTAAGGTGCGTGACAAACTAAACCACCCGTTTGACGGGTGGTCATGATTTAGCTTCTAATTTTGCGATTATTAATATAAAATACCTGTAAAAAATATTTTAAGGAGTATAAATAACCAACCTAAAAAAAATATTAATGCTAAAGCAATTAGTGGCTTAGGTTTAGATTTTTTTAGTAAATATATTTTATATAAACTTAGTGTGTTTAAACTTATAGCCAATAAAATTATAAATTTTAATAGTCCTTTGTCTAACATTTTTTATAATTTCCCAAAGCTCTGTCATATACGGGAGGAAGTTGTTGAGCAACACTAACTACAGATGCTATTGATGTCACAGCTGATAGTGCACCAATCCCGCCTGAAACTAAGGCGCCAATAACTGTTGCTCCTAATTCCCAACCTGCTGTTTTTAATAAATCTATCTCTATTGAGCGGATATTATCAACATCTTTTGTGAAATTATCGATATAGCCAGCGTTTTTATCACCTCTAGTGACAGTTTTAGAAACTGGTTTTCCGCCATAAGAAGCATGCGCAATCGTTAAAGTGTATTTATTTCCAGAAGATGAGTAGGACCAAGGGCTAAATAAGCTGCTGTTTGAAGCTCTAAAGGAAACTCCTGATCTTGAATTTAAAATCTCTTCACCGATAGCTTTTACATTGTAAGACTCAATTTGACCATTCTTGTTGACATCTAATATTCCAGTGTTTTTGTGGAAAGTATATATAACGTCTTGGTTGAATTCGGGAGAAAAAGAGCGAACGGTGCGGTGATCATCATCTTCACTTAAAACTTGTGAATGTTGTTGTATTGCATTTTCTTGTGCTTCAGCTGATATAGCAGAACCTATAGGTGAGAAAAGTCCTAGAGTTGTAGTTGTTAATAAAGCTATGCTTAATTTTTTATATTCATGATGGTATTCCTTTCTATTTTCATTTCGTTAATTGTGTCTTTTATTTAGGATTTATTATTATCTCCCTTCTAACCTAAATAATGTTTTCGCTTCCATTTTATCACTTTTTATTAGAAAAACAAAGGGATTCATTACTACGAAATTAATTTTTTCTTAATAAGTAAGTGATTGGAATTTATTATTTTGAAATATCTTAGACAGGTTTAAGATTGCTAAATATGACAAAAGTGTCCTTGTGGTTCGAGGGCTTTTTAATCATATTTATGTTATAATGGAGGGGTTGGTACTTTTAAATAGACCAACTCTTTTTATACCCAATTTTTTATTCCATTTATTAATACTCCATAAAAATCAAAAGTAGACTAGCTTTCACAATGAAGAATTGTGAAAGGTTGGAAATGAGAGTAGCACCGCTCATTTCCTTATAATCGAAGCCCAAGGTAGAAGGAGCCTTCACCAAGGCAAGTTGACGAAGTAGCCTTTTGATTTTTAAAGAGTAGAACCTTTTCTTTTCATACTTCTAGCACCCAAGGCATACCTCACCCTATCCCCCTACCAAAGAAAGGAGCAAGCCATGCACTGTATCTTTTGTCATGATATTTTAGAGGAAAATATCCTCTATCAGACCGAATATTTCAAGCTAGTTTGGGATATTGACCCCATTCAAACAGGACATATAATCATTATCAGCAAGGAACACTTCACCCACCTTTCTGAATTACCTCTACCCGTCCTTCATGAACTGGCAGAGGTAGAACAAAAAATCATACAGCTCATGGAACAGAGTTTGCCAATTGATGGGGTAACCCTTGCACGCAATGATAAGGATTTGATGGATAAGGGGACGCATTTTCATTCCCACCTCATTCCAAGAAAAAAAGACGACGGCTTTTGGGAGAAGATTACACTTACCAAACATGCTTTCCCACTCGAAGACTTGCTCAAGCGGCTCAATCATAATTGACAAGAAAAGCTATAGAACAACCGAGTACATTGTTCCATAGCTTTTTCTATATAGTCTTCTAGTCTCTCTTTAGTATTTTTTAGGTATCGACTGATTCGTACCTTCTACTTTAAAACGAAGGCACCATATAGCTCCTCTAGCTTCGTATCTACTAAATGATGACTATACCAATTCAATAGCTTCATATACTGTATCAGCAAGGCTTGCTTGATAGTCTGACAAAGAGTAGTGAGTAGTCGTCTCAATCCTTGCCACTTGCTGGTGCAGATCGATTGCTACTTCAACTACACCTGGCATATTCTTAAAATGCTCGGTTACATGCTTGACACAATTTTGACACGATAGATTCGTAAGCTTAATGGTTTGCATATTCCATTCTCCTTTCATGATGGTGACAGGTACATTGACCTGCCAAACAAACACACTGTAGGCTTTGAGGAGCGCTTGGCAAGTGATTTGCTATCTGTCCAGCTAGTACTTGCAGGTCAGAATGTGAAAAATGCCCCATTTCCAGTAATTGCCCGACCAATTCTCCATGCTTAGTCGAACACATGGTATCTAGCAAGAGCTGGAGTTGGAGCTTTACATGTTCCTTTTCTTGTACCAGAGGATAGTAGTAATACTGACCACCGACCTTTTTCATTTCCAGATAAGATTTTTTCCGCAGGCGCCCCAAGAGCGTTTTTATCGTTGTAGCCTGCCAATCAAAGCCCTCCTGTAGGGCATTGATAATCTGACTAGACGTCCGACCCGGGCATGCCCAAATCACACGCATGACCTGCCACTCCGCAGCTGATATTATCTGTTCCATAGCAGCTCCTCCTTTTTATACTTATTTAGTTTAACTTTTATTACTTGAAACTCCGTTTCCCTATTTCCAAGAGTCTGGGACAAAAGTCTAACCTCAACTATAAAAAACGAACAAAACTGGTTTTCGGACACTCAACATTCTTGTTTGTTCGCTTTTTGTATTTCATTTATCAATTTGAAGATTTGATGATAAAGAATTTCAAAAATCAAAATCTTTTTGTCCCAGCCTCTCGCTTTGCCGTACTTCAGTATAGCCTGCAACTCCTTGCCTAGTACTAAAAGTAAACGAAACAACTATATAAAGTTTACGATTGTAGTCGGTTTTTGTCAACTATTCTTCCTTAACAGTTACATCTTTCCCATTTCTTTCTTGAGAAACTAATACTCCATAAAAATCAAAAGTAGACTAGCTTTCACAATTAAGAATGGTGAAAGGTTGGAAATGAGAGTAGCACCGCTCATTTCCTCATAATCGAAGCCGAAGGTAGAACGAGCCTTCACCAAGGCAAGTTGACGAAGTAGCCTTTTGATTTTTAAAGAGTATAAAAAGGTTAGGTGCTGAATGTCCTAACCTCCTACACTCCTATCAATGGGCTAACATTTCTTGTCCAATCTCAAGACCAGTCAAACCATCTGGATAATAGGTTGGCCAATTCTCTAGCTCATTGAGTAACTTCTCTTGGCTCTCCCCACCAAAGAAGATATGGAAGTGTCCTGTTTTCGTTGGAGCAATATTGTGATCACTAAACTGTACATACTTAAACCGGCCGGCATTCGTATCCGTTGCCTCAAACAAAAAGCGTACCCCACGATTGCCTTTCTTGTAGGTCAAAATTTGATAGCCAACATACTTGTAGGTATGCTTTTCAGCTTGATCATTGACCACGAACTCTATCGTATCATTGCTAATGTGAATCTGCTCCACATCAGTCTTGTAGCCCTTGTCATAGTAAGCCTTGTATTCTTCAGCCGTCATTTGACCACTCAACTTAGCCTTATAATCAAAGACTTGATCTAGCGTTCCATCTAGCAAATATGGATAGACAGACTGCCAGTCTCCTGCATAATCCGATAAACTCCTATCTTTTACTGCGCTGTCATCAAAATAACCTGCATAAACCGTCTTAGTCGTCTCTGCTGCTTCTGGTAAAATATCTACTCCAGCTTGATTCGTTGTTTTTTCTAAGGCCTTTAGATTGTCTTTCATCACTGAAATGTAATCTGCCCCATTGTTTACTGCCTCATCTGTTAGACTTTCCAACGGATTCAACACAGCCAATTCCACACCTGTTTCTTTTGACAAGGTTTCAGCTACCGCCTTTGAAGCATTCTCTTCGAAATAAATATACTTGATACCATATTGCTGAATGTACTTCGTTAACTCTGCCAATCGAGAAGGTGTAGGCTCTTGATCTGCCGATACCCCTGTAATAGAAACCTGCTTCAAGCCATAATCCAAGGCAAGATAAGCAAAAGCAGTATGTTGGGTTACGAAGTATTTTTGCTTCGCCTTGGACAAGCTTTCTTGATAATCTGCATGCAGGGCTTCTAACTTCCCAATATAAGCAGACGCATTCTTCTCAAACACCTCTTTTTTCTCTGGATATTTAGCTACCAATCCATCACGAATCCTTTCTACCAAAGAAATCGCTCGCACCGGTGATAACCAAACATGGGGGTCATATTCATGATGATGCTCTTCCTCATCATGTTCATGCTCCTCTTCTTCACTACCTGGTAAGAGAAGCATCCCTTCAGTCGCCTTGATGACCTTCCCTTTTTGATCATCAATCGACTTCAAAAGATCTGGTACCCAGGTTTCCATATTTTCATTTTCATAGACAAAGATATCTGCCTCTTGGATATCTGCTATATTTTTAGCTGACGGTTCAAAATCATGTGGCTCTGTCCCTGCTTTTACAAGAAGAGAAACATCTGCTTTTTCCCCCACCACTTGCTTGGTAAATTCATAAACTGGATAAAAGGTTGTTACAACCTGAATCCCTTTCTTATTCGATGCTTGTTGCGAACCACAAGCTATTAACAAAAAGAGGCTAAGTCCCATCAGACATGTCAAAATTTTTTTCATGCTTTCTCCTATTTTTTTAATTTATAAACCAAATTGACCAATAAAAAGATGCCAATAAAAATCAAGGTAATACTTGCGCTAGCAGGTGTCTCTGCATAATACGATAGAAATAGACCAGAGAGCATTCCAACAAAGCCAATCACTATCCCAATTACCATCACCATTTTAAAACTTCTTCCCAGACGAAGTGCAATCGAGGCTGGCAAGACCATAATCGTTGATACCAATAAGGCTCCTGCTGCTGGAATCATGAGCGCAATCGCTACGCCTGTCACGATATTGAAGGCAATAGACATCGCACGAACAGGCAAGCCATCCACAAAAGCTGTGTCCTCATCAAAGGTCAAAATATACATCGGGCGTAAAAAGAGAAACGTCAACATCAACACGACCACTGCAATCCCAAAAAGGGCAACTACCTGCTCTTGACTAATCGTCACAATCGAGCCAAATAAATACTGCTCTAAACTCAAACTACTCTTGCCACCCGAGCGACTCATGATAATCAAAGATACCGCTAAACCTGTCGACATTAAAATAGCCGTTCCAATCTCCATAAAACTCCTATACAAGGTTCGCAAGTATTCCAAAAAAATTGCCGCAACAATGACCACTATCATGGTAGAAATCGTCGGTGAAATCCCCAGCACAAGCCCAAAAGCGACACCTGCTAAAGACACGTGACTGAGCGTATCACTCATCAAACTTTGACGCCGCAAAATAAGAAAAATTCCCAATATCGGAGAAAATAAACTCATGGCAATAATCGCGAGAAAAGCTCGCTGCATAAATTCATAATGAAAAATAGAGACATCAAGCACACTACCCATGTGTCACCTCCTCGTCCTTATCATGAACATTGAAACAACGCCAAGGAGAAGCTTGATCTCGTACCAAATAAATATTTCGATCAGCATAGTCACACAATTCATCTGCATCATGCGTAATCATCAGAATGGACTTCCCATGCTTTCTCGCACTATGATGCATCAGTTCATAAAAAGCAGTCTTCGTCCCACTATCCATTCCTGTAGTCGGCTCATCTAAGATAAAAATATCCGGATCTGAAGCAAACATCCGAGCAATCACCGCCCGCTGCTTCTGACCACCACTCAAGGACCCTAACCGCTTATCCTTATGCTCCCACATTCCAACAGCCTCCAAACTTGTCCGAATGTGTTCCTCATCATGCCCTGTCAACCTACGAAACCAACCCTGACGCGGATAGCGTCCCGATTTTACAAATTCATAGACCGTACTAGGAAAACCAGCGTTAAAACTCGCAATCTGCTGTGGTAAATACGCCATTCTTAGTTTTTTCTGATTGATACTGGTTTCCGAAATGGTCACTTTCCCCTTCTTGGGTTTTAAAATTCCCAATGTCGCCTTAATCAAAGTAGTCTTGGCTGCCCCATTTTCACCTGTCAAGGTTACAAATTCCCCACTATCCAAATGATAGTGAATATGTTCCAAGACAGGCTCCTGATCATATACAAACGATAGATCCTCTACTGTAATATATCTCATCCTTCCTTCCGAACCTTCTTTACTAAATCTGTTAAAAAACGACCAATAATCACTTGCTCATCCTCTGAGTAATCTTTAATCAACTCCTCATAGGAAGCAAGTGTATAGGCATGGTGCTGAGCATGCTCCGCAGCAATCGGCTTTGCTAACTCTGTCAAACTATATCGAACAATCCGTGCATCACGACCATCTCGAACTGCCACAAGTAAGTTCTGGGCAATCAAGGCCTTAATTGCCTTGGTAATTGCTGCCTGACTGACATTTAGTTGCTTTGCAATCTCCTTATTCGTAAAAGCATTCTTTTCAATCAACATTAAAATATGCTCCTGAGTGTTGGTCAAGCGCATCTCACTCTGGCAACTTCCCACCAAAATTTCCAATTGATTCTCCGAACTCAATATAATCTCATGTAAACTTCGATCAATCTGATGAGCTAATTGTTCCATTTCCCACACCAATCCTTCATCATTTAATTAACTAGTTAATTTTATCATAAAAATATAAAAAATCAAGTATTTTCTAATCATTATGAAAAACGGCTCTATAATTTCTGTAGTGGGTAAATCCACTGTAGAGATTATGGAGCCTTTTTGAGTATAGAAAAAAAGTCCCATATGACTTATAATGAAAAGCGACTAATCTACTCATTAGAAAGGGTCATATGGAACAACTAAATCTTATCACAAATTTTCTCAAAATTAAAGACAAAAATATCGTTATCACTAATGAATTTGATATGGGAACTCACTTCGAACTCCACGGTCACCTAGATTACACAGCCCCTAAATGCCCTTCCTGCAAGGGACAAATGGCTAAATACTTCCAGAAAGCCTCTAAGATCCCCTACCTAGAAACTGCTGGCTACCCTCTACTTATCCGTCTTAGAAAGCGTCGTTTCAAGTGCAAAGAATGTGGGAAAATAGCGGTCGCTGAAACTCCTCTTGTTAAGAAAAACCATCAAATCTCTGTCGCAGTTAACCAGAAGATTGCCCAATTACTCATCGAAAACCAAGCAATGACATATATTGCACACAGGCTATCAATTTCAACATCATCAGTTCTGAGAAAGCTTAATGAGTTCAAGTTTGAAACAGATTGGAATACC
>NZ_JBUEQR010000021.1:0-3339 GCF_054968985.1 Streptococcus sp. 1F3
TCTATTCTAGTGTACTACAATGATTGATATCTAGTTATGATTTTCGCTTTCTGAAAACGTTTTTTTCTTCATGCGTTTGTCGTGGAGGAGAACGTCATCATCGATTTCATCGAAATCCATTTTCTCCTCTCCCTAATCTATAGGGGGTTCAATACTACTGCTGATGATGCGCATAACCTTTTCAAAACAGGTCTGCTACTTCTATTGATCGTACACCATTGCTGTTGCCAAACTAGCTCCATCCCCACCGAGAAGGTCAACCAAGCAATAGGCAAAGGCTAAAGCTGTCCCTGCTCCCCGGCTCGTTACGATCGTTCCATCAATGACTACCGTATCTGTTACATGTTGACCAGAAAGAATGCTTTCTTCCTGCCCAGGATAGCATGTATAGCGACGCCCTACGAGAAGCCCTGCCGTCTCCAACACAATCGGTGCTGCACAAATGGCTGCCACATATTTTCCCTTTTCAGAAATTGCCTGCAAGGCTACAATCAAGCCTGCATGATTCTGTAAATGAATGGTTCCTGGCATTCCACCAGGCAAGATAACCATATCATAAGCTGACAGATCTCCTGTAAAAACCTGATCAGCCTGCACCTTGATTCCATGGGAACCCTTGACTTCTAAGGCTGTCAGTCCCAGCATATCACATTCAATCGCTGCCCGTCTCAGAACATCTACTGGTGTTAACGCCTCAATTTCTTCAAAACCGTCTGCTAATACAACTGCTACTTTTTTCATAATGCACCTATCTTTCTACACGTTTAATCGTGATTTTCTTATATGCCCGCGACTTATTATAACGCTGCTCATTAGATAAGGTATACTGATAAGTCATAGACAACATCAAACCAACACCGAGGAGGTTGGAAATAATAGAGGAGCCACCTTGGGAGATAAAAGGTAGGGGAATCCCCGTCAAAGGAAGGACACCGATAGCTGCTCCAATATTTTCAAAGACATGGAAGAGTAACATCATAATGTAGCCAGTCGAAATATAGGTATAAAAACGATTGTTGGATTGCAGAGTAATCCGCAACATGCGATAGATCAATAAGGTATATAGTCCAATCAAGGTTACACCACCTATAAAGCCAAAATCTTCTCCAATGACCGTAAAAATCATGTCACTTTCCCGAACAGGAACAAGGAGATTGGTTTTATTAAACCCTAGACCTTTCAGACCACCACTACCGATAGCAATTAGACTTTGTGCCTGCTGATAGGTCGTTGATTTAGCATTTTTAAAGGGATCTAGCCAGGCTGCAATTCGGTTAATTTTATAAGTATCCATACCGATATTATGCAAAAAGGTTGTCCCACCTGGCGCAATAAAAAGAAGTAAGAAGCCCCCCACTAGAACAAGGAAGGTAAGAAAGGTCGGCAACAAAATCTTCCATGACACACCTGATAGCAGAACCATGCCACTGAAAATAGCAAGAAAGACAAGGGAGGTTCCCAAATCCTTTTGCAAATAGAGGAGCAAGAGAACAGGGAGCGTCCACATCGCCAAATAACCAATCAGCTGAAAATCCCCTTGAATGGTCTTTGCAGGATACTTCTTTTGAAAACGAACAATACTTCGAGCCATCATAACAATGTAGGAAATTTTCATAAATTCCGAGGGCTGAAAGAGGGTCACACCACGAATAGTCACCCAGTTCTTCGCTCCTGTTGAAGCCACTAATTCTGGGCTATAAAAGACCAAGGGTAAGACCATTAAACCCAGCCCTAAAAGATATAAAATCGGCGTCACAGTCCACAAGAATTTGGTACTAAACAACATCACCAAAAAAGCAAGGCTGATGCCTAAGAAAATCCATACCATCTGCTGACCAACAATAGCTGCAACATTATGGGGAAAATCCTGACTAACAGCAATATAGACGGAAACAATCCCAATCAACAGTAAAAAAAACACAGGTAAAATTAAGGCATAGTCAATCCGACTCTCCAAGGAGGAAGTCCTCTTCATTTTTTATCCTCATACTTTCAATCAATTCACTTTCCCAGTATAGCAGAAAATGAAAAAAAATTGAACTAGAAAGCTAGAAGAGTTGACCTACATCGAGAAGAGATACAACCATAAATAATAGAGTGTTCTGTTACTCCTAGTCAAGATAGGGATAAGATCCAATTGTCCACTCCTTTTATGTGTAAACTGTTTCTCCATACAGTTTAAGTTGTATTTCCCAGATATTAAAACCAGTTCATTTACAAATAAAAAATCGTGATGTTATCCTAATGCCTACATGCCACAATTAGTAAGGAGAACATCATGTGCCAAACCATTCACCATTGGATAGCAACTGATAGAGATGAGATAATCTCTACTTTGTCATAGCTCATTTCGTGCCCTAAGGCTGAAGATATAGAAGATACAAGGGAACCCTTCAATATCATAAAAAATTTTTTACAGAGGGAAAAACCTGATTTTCAAAAAATTAGAAAACAGTCCAATAGACTGTGCAGAACGTGACAAACCCTCTAAACGATGGCAAAATAGCAAATTCGAAGTGTGAATATCATCTTGAAGCAACTCTTGAAAATACTGATATAGCAGTATTTCTAAGAGTTTTTATATTTTTTAGCAAAAGAAAAAAGATTAAAGAAAATTAGTCGAAATAGACTTTTTCTTCAATCTGAACAGTACAATGGACTGTGAACTCGCTCTACCATTTCCAGGCTCATGAAAAAACAGTCCACTGGACTGTGAACTCACTCTACCATTTTCAGGCTCATGAAAAAACAGTCCACTGGACTGTGAACTCGCTCTACCATTTTCAGGCTCATGAAAAAACAGTCCACTGGACTGTGAACTCACTCTACCATTTTCAGGCTCATGAAAAAACAGTCCACTGGACTGTGAACTCGCTCTACCATTTTCAGGCTCATGAAAAAACAGTCCACTGGACTGTTTTTTTTACTTGAGACCGTATTTTTTGTTGAAGCGATCCACACGTCCATCTGCCTGAGTGAACTTTTGACGTCCAGTATAGAATGGGTGTGAGTCTGATGAAATTTCCACACGAATCAATGGATAAGTTTCACCTTCAAATTCGATAGTTTCTTTAGAGTTCTTTGTAGAACCGCTAAGGAACTTATAACCAGTAGTTGTGTCCATAAAGACAACAGGGCGATATTCTGGATGGATATCTTTTTTCATTTTAAAAATTCCTTTCTGCCATGGACTCTTTCCGAGCCATAGATAATACGTATATAGTCTACCATATTTTCATTTCCTTGGCAACACTTACCCTCCAAATTTCACGCCGTACGCATGAAAACTTTCTTCTCTCCTTTTACACCTGTAAATAACTACTTTAAACTTGGTATCTC
>NZ_JBUEQR010000022.1:0-10811 GCF_054968985.1 Streptococcus sp. 1F3
AGGAAAACTCCCCTTTAGCTTCTAGTGAATTTTTGTTTTTTCACTGTCCACTATAAGGGGAGTATATCAAGCTTCTAGTGAATTTTTGTTTTTTCACTGTCCACTATAAGGGGAGTATATCAGATTCTCCTGATGTTCATCCTTAGTTCTTTATCTTCTCAAAAATAAGGGTAAAATCTGTCAGCACCTGCTCCAAGGAAACCGTCATTTCTTCCCGCGTCTGGTTGTTCTTCACAGTCACTTGCCCTTGCTCCACTTCACTTTCTCCAAGCGCCAGAATCATTTTAGCCCGAAAGTGGTCCGCAGATTTGAATTGGGCTTTCAATTTACGCCCTAAATAATCTCGTTCTGCTTTAAAGCCTTGATTTCGCAGAGCCTGCACCAATTCTAAAGCCTGAACATTCACCTCTTGCCCCAAAACAGCAATGTAGATGTCTAACTCCTCTTCTAAGGGAAGCGCTATTCCTTGCTTTTCAAGAACAAGAAGGAGGCGTTCAATCCCCATACCAAAGCCAAAACCTGGTGTTTCTGGTCCACCAAAATACTCAACCAAGCCATCGTAACGACCACCCGCACAGATGGTCAAGTCACTTCCAGATACCTCTGTAATAAATTCAAAAATCGTATGGTTGTAATAATCAAGGCCACGGACCATATTAGTATCGATAACATAGTCAATCTTTAAGGCTTCGAGCATTTCTCGCACCTTATCAAAATGGACTTGACTTTCCTCATCTAAGTAGTCCAGAATAGACGGAGCATTTTCTACAGCTACCTTGTCTTCCTTTTCCTTGCTATCAAGAACACGGAGCGGATTTTCTTCCAAACGACGCTGGCTATCTTTTGACAAGGTCTCCTTGAGCGGCGTCAAGTAATCGATCAATGCCTTACGATAGGCTGCACGACTAGCCGTATTCCCTAAGCTATTCAAATGCAGGGTCACACCTTGAATACCAATTTCCTTAAAAAATTGACTAGCCATCGCAATGGTCTCTACATCTGTCGCAGGATTGCTAGAGCCAAAGCACTCCACTCCAATCTGGTGAAATTCACGCAAGCGTCCTGCCTGCGGACGTTCATAGCGAAACATGGAGCCCATATAGTAGAGCTTAACGGGTTTTTGCACCTCTGGAGCGAAGAGTTTATTTTCTACATAGGAGCGAACGACCGGTGCTGTCCCTTCTGGACGAAGCGTGATGTGACGGTCTCCCTTGTCATAGAAATCATACATTTCCTTGCTGACGATATCTGTCGTATCCCCAACAGAGCGACTAATCACCTCATAGTGCTCAAAGATGGGCGTACGAATTTCCTTGTAGTTGTATTGACCAAAGATTTTCCGGGCAAATTCTTCCACATACTGCCATTTAGCAGATTCTTTGGGCAAAATATCTTGGGTTCCTTTAGGTTTTTGTAGTTTCATAGAATAAATAAACCTGGCGGCTCTACATAGCCGAACAGACGATTCCTTTCTGTACTTTCTTTCCATTCTAGCATATTTCAGAGAATTTTCCTATCTGTTAAAAATCTTGGCAAATTTTTTCAAAAAATCTGTCAAGTAACTTTACTTTACAAAAAAAATATGATATCCTACTAAGGTTGGCAAAAGCCATACATACAATTATTGTATTTGAATACGGGCTAAAAGCTCAGAAAATAGATAAGTCTCTTTCTAATCCTGTGATGGGTTCGAAAATTACTCCGTTTTCAGTCGCTTTTCTACGCCCTTTATACATCATACGGAGGATAAAAAGAAATGGCAGTACCTGCACGTCGCACATCAAAAGCGAAAAAAAACAAACGTCGTACGCACTACAAATTGACAGCACCATCTGTAAAATTTGATGAAATTACTGGGGATTACTCACGTTCTCACCGTGTATCTTTGAAAGGATACTACAAAGGACGTAAAATCGCTAAAGCTGCTGCAGCTGAATAATAGAAGGGAGATACCATGCGCGTAAATATCACACTTGAACACAAAGAATCTGGTGAACGCTTGTACCTTACTTCTAAAAACAAACGTAACACCCCAGACCGCCTTCAATTAAAGAAATACTCACCAAAATTGCGGAAGCACGTGATTTTTACTGAAGTTAAATAAAAGTTTAATTAGTGAAAATAGCTTTACATCAATGGTTAACGCCATTGATTTTTATTTTCGGCAACATTTTGGAAACATAAAAAGCAGTAAGCGTGTGCCTTTACTGCTTTTTGCAATCTGCGTTTTTGTCGAACAGACTTCGCTAGTTAGACAAAAGCCACGATTATTATTAGACTGGCATGTGAATGTCGTAAACCTTTCGGCTGGCACGTACTAGCGCACTTTGCAACTGCTTATTGTCAATCAGCTTTCACGGCATAAATCGCTTGATGTGGGCAGTGGTATGAGTAAAACATAATAGCTTGCTTGTTTATTTGGTCATACGTTCGGGAAAACGTGCCAATTTTAGGTGCTCCTGGTTGAATTTTGTTCGTATTTTTAAATAGTTATCCCCTCAACAACTAGTCAGTTGCCGAGGGGATAGTATTCTTCTACTTCATAGCTTCTTCCAGAGCCTTACTATCTTCTTTATAATATGTTCCTTCCATACCACCGCCATTTAATATCTCCAATTCTCCTGTCTCGGAAATATTATAAGCAATTACAACAGTCAAAAAACCCGAAACTGTAAATTGTTTTTTATCCTGTTCAATATCAGTAATTGGTACCGCATTGCCACCCGAAGCCAAATGATAGAGACCAGAATCTTTATCAAACTCAAAAGCAAGTGTTTTCTCGCCATCATATACTTTATAGAACTTTCCCTCTAAATTATTAGCAGGTTTACCACAAGCTACAAGGAATAAGGAACATAAAACAATAACAACTGCCCAATAAAACTTTTTCATAATATAAACTCCTATTTATTTTTTTATATTATACTAATTTAACACACAAACATCAACATTCTGATAGAACCATATTCTTATATTTCTTAGCTTTTTCCTAAAGTATAATTTTTAGTATCATTATGAACCTTTAGTACTCGTGATTTCGTCTTAAAGCTCTTATTACGAAAATCAATAAACATTGGACCAGATGGCTCAAGCAAAGGTTGTTGTGGTTGCTTCCAGTTCTTCTTAAAGTTATCTATCCCTTTTTGATGACGGATAGAACGGTCTAAACTCTTGATACGTTGCTTCCTATCTAGTGTATCTATCTTGTCCTTATCAATACGAAGCAATGTTCCTTGACGTTTTCGTCTATAGTGCTGATTCCCTGCGGTATTGTCTCTGTAGCCTTTTGATAAAAGATGATAAGCTAGAGCTTTTGTTTTATTACCCATTCCTCTTATTTTCTTCATCGGTTCTTTTCTTCTTAGAGTGCGTAGCTCTTGTCCTCTTTCTGTCTTTAAACTTGCAACTTCAAAACTATCTCCTTGTTTCATATGACCTTGCACAGAACGATTGTAAGCATTTGCTCGTTGCCTTGCAACTAGCTTTTCTGTCCCTATTTTTCCCGCACCAATCGCCATCAGTCCGCCAACAAGAGCAGGTTTTGAAACCATTCCTAAACCTCTCTGGACGGTTTTAGTTGTACCTGATGTTAGTTGCCGTAACATACGACCTGCTGGAGCTAAGCGTTGCCCTTTAAAAATACGTGCAATTTGAAAACGGAACTTCCAGAGAAAATAGTAAATAATTAAGCGGAGAAACAAGGAAAAAACAATATCTTCTGCCGTCAGTTTTAAAAGAATACTATTCAAGGTGGCATTAAAAAGAACAAATAAGGTTGTACCTGCTCCTAGCATAGAAGATAAAGTCATGGCATAGGCAATCATTCTTACGGTATTCCATAATACATTCCAGAAGAAAGGGAAGATGACAGCTACAAGAATATAAGGAAAGCCAACAAATAAGAAAAGAACTCCTATTTTTAAGACAAAAGCAAATATAGATAAACCATTTATAACAATCCCTAAAAACGGAACCTCTATTAACATGACTATAATATATTTCATTTTTGTGCCTAGAGTTCTAATATTTTTTACTTTGGGTTGTTCTTTGGTTCCAACTACCTCCTCTATTTTTTTACCTGAAATAATATACTCTTTATCGTTATCACGAAAACCAAATAGGGCTATCAGTTGCTCATCTGTAAGGTTATAACTTCCCTCCTGTTTTTTAAAGTCTGAATTCATACCTTTATAGGGTTCCCATATAGCTTGCTCAAAATAGGCTACTAGGACTTGGTCAGAGCTTTCTTCTAACAATCCAGCTGTAATCTCTTTTTGTACCTTATCAAGAGCAGTTGATACACCATAATATAATTTAGAAACAAACGTACGAGGTTGTACTTTTTCTTCCTGCCTTACCTCCATACCACCTGAAAGAGAATAGGCGACTGGGTCTAGTTTGGGAGGAGCTGTATAGAGTTGTTGTACAGACCCCATGACAAGTATACTTAAACAGATGATTTTCAAAGCCGAACCTCGCCTCGTTATCTGCATATAAAAAGCGTAAGAAAATATAACAATTAAAGCGTACCAACGCACAGCTCCAAAAATAGTTTGAAAAGTAGAAGCACTTTGGTCTATGATTTTGACAATCGCCATATCTACAGTACCGCCACTTTTTCCTAGTAAGTCATAGGTTTTTACGAATAATTCAAATAAGAATTGAGCTACCCAAATAAACCCATTAAAACACTTATTAAAAAAAGTATCAATGGCAGTCATTGGGTCAAACCAATCTATATCATTTAATAGTTTAGAGCCAAGGTCGGATAGATTAATAGCTTGTTCAGTTCCTTTTATAAAAAATTCACCCTCTTTAAATTCAAAACTAGTCATTCTTTTTTGTCTCCTTAAAAAACAATCTACCCATTATAAAATCAGATGTTACTAAGATATACTTAATTAAAAAGCAAGATACTGCTGTTAAAATTAAAAACATATAAAAATAATTAAATATGAAACTTAAATCTTCATAACGTACACCTAAAACCAATAACAGACCAAAAGTAAGTGGTAATAACAGACTTAACCCCACCAATAATACAATACGAAACAAGACAGTAGTGTACTTATCCTCTGGGTCATTTAATTTTACCCATAACGGTTTAAATAATTTTTTCATAATAATTCCTTTCTGTGGTAGCTACTTTGGTAGCCAAATCTTAAAAACTCCTATTTTTTCCTAAATTCGGTCAAAACTAAACCCTATTAAATCAACCTTTATAATCTTTTTGTTTATATGTTTTGAAATATAGAGTACATTAAAATTATACTCATTTATCAATATTTGAGATTTACTTTTCCCTCCAATTTATCCGCCACCTCTTTCATAGCAGTAGGACGAAGATGAGAATATACGCCTAGTGTAGTTTGAATACTAGCATGTCCTAAACGATTTTTAAGTTCTAAATCATTCATACCCAAGGATAACAATAAACTTGCATGAGAGTGCCTTAAATCATGTATTCTAATAGATTTTATCCCTGCTTTCTCACTATGAACTAAAATCGCCTTGTTTAACATTGTTTTGGTGATAGGCATACAGTTGTATGAGAATATAAAATCAATCCTACCTAATTTTTTCTGATGCTCTCTCCATTCTTTCAATGCTTCTATAGTCATGCTATCAAGATAAATCAATCTATTGCTTGAAAAAGTCTTTGTTGGGTTTATCTGCCAATTATTCTTATTTTGATAAAACATAGACTTACTTACAACAAAGCTCTTGTTTACAAAATTTATATCATCCCAAACCAAGGCCTGAAGTTCACTAATTCTCAAACCAGTCATAAAGAGGAATAAGCAGGTGATAAATTTCAAATGCTCTAAAACATCTTCTTTTTCAAAAGTCTTGATAAATACTTCAAACTCCTCTTTTGTCCAAAAATCCACTTTATGCTTAGTACGACTGACATTTCCAGCTTTTCTAACTGGATTTTCACTGACTATCCCTAAAGTCATAGCCATATCAAAAATTTCTTTCATAGACTGATGTAAATCTTTTAAATAGTTATTGGATAGTCCTTCCTCAAGAATAGTCGTATGCCATTTTTTGATGTGAATTGGTTGAATATCAACCATTTTCATTTTTGAAAAATATCTAAGCCTCTTTAGCTTTGAGGTAAACGTCATATAAGTTCTATCAGATACTTTATTTTTATAATCTGGTATGAAATAGTTATCGAGAAACATTTCAACCGTTAAACTAGCACCATGTACAATCGCTTTACGAGAATGTTTCGCCATAAATTCATCGTACCATTTTTTAGCTTCTGTCTGTGTCTTAAATCCTCGCTTTTTCTTCTGCATTCTCTTGCCTGTTATCTCATCAAATCCAAGAGAAGCTACTGCATAATACGTGCTAGTAGCTTTATCATAATATACATGAGGTATTTTAGGCATAGCTTTCTTGCCCCTCAAACTCTAATTTTGTACCTAAAATTTCCTCCACTGCTTCGACTGGAACACGTCCAAGACCTTTAGAAGCATAATAAGCAAATCCCTTTTGTACCATAAGAGCTTTGGCTTGTTTGATAAGCGTATACGCTTGATAATTTCCAAAACCTAATTTTTTTAAATCTTCTTTAGTGATAAACATAGCTTTTATTTTCCTTTCATGTTATAATATCTTTAGTTGTTTTATATTTGATGCGGTTTGCCGACTGCATCATTTTTTTTATTTTGCAATACCTTGCTTTACTCTGAACAAAGATATAAATATCTGGTAAGTATTGATACAACTCGGGAGCTTGTCTAAAATCAATAAGGTGTTCTATCCCCTCTTTTGTTCTTTGTGTGAATATCTTTATCTTCCTAGTCATTTGCCACGTCCTAATAACTCTCTATCCGCTCAATATTATAAGCATTAAATGCAGTATAAGCCATCTTCATAAAACTAATACTACTTTCGCAACATAAATTCGCAAACAAGTTGTCCTTTTCCCAAGTAGTCAAAATAGTACCTACAAATTTTAATAATATAATTCTTTCTCTAGGTGCTAAGTTTTCCAATTCTTTTATACTTAAGTCAAGAATGCAATCATACAAAAAATCAAGTTCTTCTTCACTTTTTACATGTTCTGATAAATATTTTTGCAAATTCCACCTTACAAATTTATCTTCATATACAGCAATATGAATAAATAGTATCATCACGGTATACTCTTTTTCTGAAATATCAATTTTTTCCATTGGTCACGTCCTTTATTTTCTTTGGTAAAATTCTAGGATAGATATACTTATCTAATAATTTTGTGATAAATACTCCCCTATCTTGAACGGAGAATAAATCCTCATAATCAAAATTCAATACAATACTAGTACCGTCAGAGCGTTGATAATGTCCGTTCGCTTTGCTTTCCTTTACTTCTGATACGCTATAAAAACGTTTCTCCATACCATGCTTCCTAGCAATTTCTGAAGAATAATTTACTCGACGCAAATACTGGTTAATATCTTCCGTCTCAATCTTTCCAAAAAATTGTTTCGGGGACATGTGAGCAGACATAATCACTAAGCGAGGGACTACTAACTTGTTACGATAACGGGCTGACATTCTCGCAGAATTGACAGGGTCAAATAGTTTTAACCAATCAGTAGCTGATAGGCTATCCTCTCGTAAATCGTCTAAAAGGAGGATTTCTTCTCCAGCGTAATTATCAAACGGATTTTTTGAACTGGCTGAATAGGAACTACCGTTCAAACCTACATTATCTAAAGCTGTTTGTACCTCTAAGGCAATATCCCGAGCAAGAGTTGATTTTCCTATCCCTGGTTTTCCTTGAATATAAAGAACTGTTAAATCATACTCACCATTTTGTAGAGCTTCCAATCGTAATACACTCTCACGTTCTCCAAAAATATCAAATCCTTCTAGGAATTTTTGGCGATTATTTGCCATTAGGTAATACAAGTTATCATCTTTCATAATGTCAAAATAGGACAGTTCTCCCTTATACACTTTAGCTAAGACTAAATCAAGGCTCTCATCTGATTTCTCACGTTTTTTAGTCGCAGAATACTTTTCAAAATCTTCTCTATTTTGATTGATGAATGTTTCATAATCAAGCGTATCAAAGGTTTCTACATCACTGACAGGATATTGGTACTTATCCTTATCTTTGGCATGAATAAGATAAGCTAGAGCGTTAATTCTAGTTAAATGCCTACCGCCTTTTGATTTTGGAGTTTCAATACGTTCACGTTCCAAGCCTAAAGCCCCAGCTACTTTTGATAAATCAATCCGTCTCGGAAAATCAATATAACCATGCACATGCGGTTCTACTGACTTTGTACCGTACGAAATGTCTTTATCATGCACTACTATTGCAAATTCCACAAACTCATCTTTTTCCACAAGATGACGGATACAACCAAAAATATGTCTGAATATCTTATCCTTATTTTCCTGCCAATCATCAAGTAACTTTTTCTCCTCGGGAGACCAATTCCAATAATTCGACTTCAACTGTTGCTCAAATAGAAATCGCCTATTTTGAATTCTTTTTATCATATTTTTTAATGCACCTTTCTTTTCATTTTCAATCTCTTTTCACCAAATTATGAGTATATGCTCCATTTTTTCGAGCATATACTCATGCATATACTCACGCATAAACTCACCATTTTCTCCCATTTTAGGGTTTTTAATGCCCCGTTTTAAGGGGCGACTAACCGTCATCAAACCCAATGGTTTCAATGGTTTAGCACCATTCTATCGTCAAGTCCTAGAATGGCGCGCGCATAGAAAATGAGTATATGAGTATATACAAACCCTATAAAACTCTTGAGCGAAAAACGACAACGGAAAATTCTAAAATTATGAAAATGTATGAAAACAACTCTCAAGCAAAAATCCGACTTGTTTTTTGGTAGCCGTATAGCCTCCCGCACTTCGTCGGCTAGGGCTTCCCCTAGCCCGCACGACGAAGCGCTGGCTACAGCTCCCAAAAAGTCGCATTTTTGCCTACATCAGCGAGTTTCTTTCTTCAGTGCCACATCTTCTGCCTTGTACCAGCCTCGACCATTGTTGGTCATTCCTCCAGTCACATCAGTAAAGACAAGCTCTGCCCCGAAAAAGACTTCCAGTTTCTTCAGTGTTTTAATGCTATATTCTAGTTGATGAACTGTATCAACCACAGAATAGCTATATTTACCGTCTATCTCTTCTACGCTACCTGTAGAAACGACTTCCAGCTTTTCAATTACATCAGTTTCATATTCATTGCCAGTCTTTTCACTGGTAAATGTTTTCCGAACTGTGTTTTGTTGCAATACTTCTGATAGTGTACGATTCCATGTTGGCTGTGCCATAATTAAATACCTCTTTTTTCTTTCTTTTTAAATGGAGACCAACTCTTAGACTGGTTTTCTTCCAAGACCTCAAGCCGTTCTTCTAACTTTTTTACCCTACCTGTCAAGACAGAGATAGTTACATCTTTATTCTTATTAGCTGTTTTTAGACCCTCTACAGCATTTTTCAGGGTGAAGACATCTTTGTATAGCTGACGCTCTCTACGGGCTTTTAAATCGCCCCAAATTTCAACAACAGACTGCACTAGGTTGTTTGTCTCATTTATCCGTTCAGATAGTCTAATAAACTTATTAAACTCTTCTTCAGTGAATTGATAGACACTTTGGACACGTCTGCGACTAACACGCATTTTAGTCTGTGTAAATTCATGACCTGAAAGCTCCTCCACTTTCAATCGCCATTTTTTGACCGACGAAAAGGATTTACCCGTAGCTTCCATAATGTCCTTATATTCATAATATTCCTTATAAGCCATTCTCCTATTCTCTTTTCTCTGAAATATGGTATAATCAAATTAGTTATTTTGGTAAGTCTTTGAAGAGTTGCACTTTTCAAAGACTTTTTTCATACAATCATAAGCAGTTACCCCCTTGAAATAATCCACCTAACTGTGATACAATAATTTTACAATTAAGCAAACATGATAAAACTAATTATCACAAAATAATGGTATCAATTTTTTTATTCATTGTCAACTAAAAGAAAAGATATTTTTACACAAGAGGTACAATATGGAATTCAATGATAGACTCAGAGACTTACGCACTCAAAAAAACTTGACACAACAAGAGCTTGCAGATTTGTTAAAAATAACTCGTGTAACCTATAGGAATTATGAAACCGGAACCAACGAACCAAAATTCAGAACACTATTAGAACTCGGAAAAATTTTTAATGTAACAACTGATTATTTACTGGGCGTTACAGATATAAATGAATTTGACAAAACATATGAAGAAAATATACAAAAAAGCTTTAGAGAAATACGAGAAGCAACTGATGTCTACAAAAATAAATTAGATACCGCACTTTATAGACTGATAAATATGGTAGAATATAATTCTGCTCCAAAAGATAGAATCGGAGAAGCTATAAAAAACACAGTAGAAGTAATTAGACATCATAATATCGACATAGAGCCTTTCGTAAAAAATATGATTGAAAAATGGAGTAGCTTTGAAGAAGACAAAAACTCTTTACTTTCTCTATTTGGCAACAATTTGGAAACAACTGATACAAAATAGATCTATTTTCAGTAACTAGATTTTTATTAAAACACAATAAAACGTAGCATTCTACATACTACGTAATCTATAACTTATTGAAGTTAAATAATTGAATAAACCAAAAGCCTATGAAATCAACGTTTCAAAGGCTTTTTTATCGGCTCTTTGTCAACTGTAGTGGGTAGATGAAAAGCTAACACCTAGAGAGGACGAACTTGGTTCTCTCTTTCTTTACGTTTAAAGCAATCAAAATGCGTTTTTTAAAGTTTTCAA
>NZ_JBUEQR010000023.1:0-21387 GCF_054968985.1 Streptococcus sp. 1F3
AGGAAAACTCCCCTTTAGCTTCTAGTGAATTTTTGTTTTTTCACTGTCCACTATAAGGGGAGTATATCAAGCTTCTAGTGAATTTTTGTTTTTTCACTGTCCACTATAAGGGGAGTATATCATAGTAAAGGGAGGATTTTTGTCTTGTTATTTGAATAAAATTATGAAATAGATAAAAGCGATTAAAGTAGCAATGACAGAGATTACAATAGATAGTATGAGTAGTTTTTTGTCGGTAGTTTTTTCAGCTTTTTATTTAAACTTACGGACAAGATGGTAAATAAGGAAATGATGGTTAAAACATTGCTGATTATAGGTAGTATTTGTGGATTCATTGCGAAGGAATCCAATGAGGTCTTCTCATCTGCAAGAACAGTTGCGGTAGGAATCATATGGTTTCCTAATATGAACAAGTGAGAACTAAATAAGATAACTTGATTTTTTATCCAAAACTCCTTTCTAACAGGTTTCTTTAATGATTTTTATACTTTCAATATATACTTTTTTTTAAAATCAAGTCTATATTTTTAATAGCAATGGTACAAATTGTTTTAAACGTTGAAAATATGTATCTGTATCTAACTCATGAGAACAAGCATGCTATTGAGAAGAAAAAGCATGTCTATAATAAGTCAGATATAAAACTGTTAAATAACTTTGATATTGATCGTTATGTAGTGATTGATGAATACGAGAAAGAGGAGATTGTTAATGTAATTTGTGAACTTATTGAAAAATATCAGCTAGCAAATCTTTTGGAACTTGCCAAATTTGTGAGACGGTATGGAAGGAATTATGGTCTTGTTGGTATGAAGCAGGTAAATAAAATTATAGCTCCAAAATCGGGTTTGATGAGACTATATTTTGACGGGGCGCTTATCAAGCTCGAAAGAATAGGTTGATTGAAATAGAATTGGTGGACCATGATTTATAATGTTTACTGAATTGAAAGATAAAAAGACTGTAAAAAAGATTACAGCCTTTTTATTAACTTCCAGCAATCATATATCCAAATATCATTGTGATATAGAAAGCGAAAATTAAACTTATACCGAGGAGGAAAAGTTTTAGATTTTTTCCAAGAATAGATAAACTTGTGATAATTACGCCAGTGATTGGGAAAATTTCAAGTAGAATTTTGTTTCTGATGTAGTAATTTTCTCCTAGATATTGGGTAGGGGTGAGGAATAAAATAATCCAAATAATTAGAGTTATTATAATAATGTGATTGCTGTATTTAGTTTCAAATTGTTGTATGTTTTTCAACATCCGATTAAACCTACTGTTTCAAAGTATGCTTTAATAGCATTAGCTGTTCGAAGGGCAGAATCAGGCATCCATCTTCTGTTAGTTTGTATAAAGTAAATTAATTGTCTGTTGCAATCACAATTTTGTCCAGGAGACCATGGTTTATAGCATTTGTCATGTTGCATACAACCCCAATCTAAGTGGTCAATAGCGGGTTGGGTAAAGTTGTTTCCGCTATGTCCTGGTCCGCAGTAATTACCGTATACTGGGAACGATACAGAGCGGAAGTAGTTTTTCGGAGTAAAAGTTCCGTTCATATATTCATAGCTAATGTCTTCAATTGCTAGACCAATATCAAGTGCTTCACCCGAGATTCCGTCTTTTTGAGCTTTTTCTAAGTCAAAATACATTCGGTCATTGTGTTGTACAATGTAATTCATTGCAACTTTTGTTTCTTGATCCATATAGGCGATACGTTCGTCACTTGATAAAACTGTTAAATTTGATTGGTTTATTTCGGTTGGTGTGTCGGCATGGGTTATGCTATTTGTAGACATTAAAGCAATTAAACAAGCACTTAAGACAAAAATTTTTTTATGTTTCATGAAACATTTTCCTCTCTATTTTACACCTGTGTTTTTTATTTAGGATTTGGATTTGATAGTATCTCCTTTCTAACCTAAATAAGTTCCTGAAAGATTGTATCCGTTTTCATTATATCGTTAATTATCTGTTTTGTCTATTATTTTAAGGGTCTATCTAAATAATAGCGAAACACCTAAATTCCCAAAGTAAGTTCTCCCTTATTTCTTTGTCTCAGTCTAATTTCCAGTTTTTGAAACAGAGTAGAACTTACTTTGGGAATTTACATCAATATATACTTTTTTAAAAAAATCAAGTCTCTATTGTTTAGTCGCATTCCAAATAGCGACTCGTTTTGTTCCCTCTGAAACTTCTACTCTTTAAAAATCAAAAGGATACTTCGTCCACTTGCCTTGGTGAACGCTCGTTCTACCTTCGGCTTCGATTATAAGGAAATGAGCGGTGCTAATCTCATTTCCAACCTTTCACAATTCTGAATGGTGAAAGCTAGTCTACTTTTGATTTTTATGGAGTATTAGTCTACTTTTAGTACTAGATAAGGAGCTGCAGGCTGCTTCAACAGTCTAATGACTGTTGAAGGTTGGAAATCATACTGACGATAGTCAGTAACAATCGTAGAGTACGACAAAGTGAGGAGGTTAGGCAAAAACTAAAACTCTCTCGCCTCGCTTAAAATTTAGATAAATAAAAACAGCTTAGAATCAACATTTTTAATGATGTGATTCTAAGCTGTTTTCTATTTCTAAGACTTTTGACCCAACCTCGTTGGAAATAAGGAAACGGAGTTTCCACAATCCTTGAAGGAATAAAAGGGAAACGAAATGAGTATATTTCAAAAAACGAAGACCGACCAAAGACCAGTCTTCGATAAAAGTCCCAAGCTATGAATACAGGTTCTTACAAATGAACCCCTTTTTCGACCAAGCCCTCTAACTCTGTCAAGCGAGCCTCAAACACTTTGAAAGCATCGTTCAAGTAGTCTTCTGCGGTCATATCGACGCCAGCTTTTTTGATGACATGGAGGGGATAATCTGAGCTTCCTGCTTTAAGATAATCAAGGTAATGTTCCTTATCCTCTGGGCTTCCATGGACAATCTTATGAGAAAGGGCAGATGCGGCTGCAAAACCTGTCGCATACTGATAGACATAGAAGTTGTAATAGAAATGTGGAATGCGAGCCCATTCAAACTGAATTTCTGGATTTTCTTCTGCAGATAGGCCGTAGTATTTCTCATTGATTTCTGCATACAGCTGACTTAAGAAATCAGCGGTCAATACTTCCCCTTCTTGGTCTGCCTTATAGATGGCATATTCAAATTCAGCAAATTGGGTCTGACGGAATACTGTCCCTCGGAAACCATCCAAATAATGGTTTAAAATAGCAAAGCGAGCCTTGTCATCTTCTACTTCAGACAATAATTGTTCTGTCAGTAGATTCTCATTTGTCGTAGAAGCAATCTCCGCCAAAAAAATCGAATAGTGGCCATAAACATAAGGCTGGTTCTTACGAGTAAACATCGAATGAAGCGAGTGACCTGTCTCGTGGATCAAGGTATAGAGATTATCTAGTGTATCCTGCCAATTCAAAAGCATAAAGGCATTTGTATCATAGGCACCACCTGAATATGCTCCCGAACGTTTCCCCTCATTTTCATGGACATCAATCCAGCGGTTGTCAAAGGCTTCTTTCACCTGCTGGCTATACTCATCACCAAAAATAGTCAAGGTATCTGCTGCCTTTTTCAAGGCATCTTCATAAGTAAATGTATAGTCTACATCAGAGAGCGGTGTGTACAGATCATACATCTTCAAATCATCAATACCGAGCAATTTCTTACGCAAGTTGATATAGCGATGTAAAAGCGGCAAATGCTTATTGACAGCTCCTACCAAGGTATCGTAAACAGACTCTGGAATAAAGTTTGCGGCCAAGGCTGCATGGCGGGCGCTATCGTATTTGCGTAAGCGGGCTTTTAGGTTATTCACTTTGACAGCTGATTGCAAGGTCTTAGCATAGGTATGCTGGAATTGTTCATACGTACTATACAAAGCCTCATAAGCTTCCTTACGGACCTCACGGTTGCTTGATTCCATAAATGAAATATAGCTACCGTGTGAGAGTGGCACAAGTTGACCCTCTTCATTGGTAATCTCTGGGAAGCGAATGCTTGCATTATCGAGAACAGAAAAGGTTTCTGACGGTGCATCAAAGACCTCGCTAGTAGCTGCCAATACCTCTTCCACCTCTTGCGACAAGACATGGGCTTTTCCTGCCAATAATTTCTCAAACTGATGGCTATACTGCTTCAAGGCAGGCTCTTCTTCTATAAAAGCTGCCAAACGCTCTTCTGTCACTGTGAGAAATTCTGGCTCATAGAAGGCAAAAGCTTGTGAAAGGGCTGAGTACAAGCCCAAGGCCTTGGCTTGAAACTCTTGGTATTTGCCTTCACGAGTATCTTGGTCATTTTTCATGGATGCATAGACATAAAGAGTTTCCATACGGCGCATCAGACCGAGTTGTCTTTCACTGATTTCCAATAAATTCTTAGCAGAATCAAGTAAATGACCTGCAAGACCTACACTTGCTTCTACATCTGCTTGAAGGGCTGCCAGTTCTGCCTCCCAGGCTTCATCTGTTAGAAAAATAGTGGTCAAATCCCATTGGTATTTTTCCTCAATTTCATTGCGTTGTTTTGTCATGATTCGTTTACCTCCGTACCTCTTATTCTACCACAAATCCAAGACTACTTCTAACCTTATCGTGTAGGAAATCCACATTCAGACTACTTTTTACACAATCCTTAGTCTAGACTGCATTTCTTTCCCTCTTTCTGTTTTTGGAGAATGGTTTGATAAAAAGCTGGTGGGTAAAGATACTGCCCATCTTTATCGCTTTGTTGTCGGTAATAGGCATAAAAATGAGCATAATAATCCGTTAAATCCTCTTGGATTTGAACAAAGCCCTGTTTGGACTGGGGCGGGCGAACTTGGGGATAAAAATCATCCAGGTGTTTTGTCAGAAGATTATCTCCTTTTTGATACAACTGGGCTTGGGCTGCCATCCACTTCGGGGAGCGATGATAAAGTTGGCGCGCAATATAGTTGAGCAAGTCTCGGTCTTGCCTCCCTTTTAAAATGGCTGCTTCTTTCTGTTGATAGGGAAAACGCAAAATCGTAAGAAGATTTCCCACTCCCAACGGAAACTCTTTCGTCAGATACTGCAGGTGACCATGTAAATCTTCATGAAGCAAATAACGCAGGCATAATGTCTTCCCTTTTGCATCCAGCTCCCACACAAAAAAGCCTGCAGACTGACTAAAAGAGAGAAACTGCTCTTGTAATTTCGTAAGACGATTTTTCAACCATAACTGCTCCCCTAAAAGCCAGAGTACATGGTAACCTGCCCGCCGATAGGCATAGGTGCGCTCTTTCAAACGCTTAAGAGGTAAGGTAGAACATTGCACTTCCAGCACAATCCTATCTTCCACCAATAGATCTGCAATCTGTTCTAGCTCTGGTAACCTCTTTTCCAGCTCTACCTGACTATGTTTGCCTGCCCACTGATACAAGCTAATTTTTAATGCCAGGTGCTGGGCAGACTCATTCTCTGAAAAATAGTGGCAATTATTCAAAGAAATATGGGCAAAATGTGGTCGAATCACCTGTCCCCTACGCAAACGAACAGGATTGCCACAGCCTGGACAAAAAAAGTTTCTTCCTCCTACAGCCTGTGATTCAATTAAAGAAATCGACTGACCTCTCTCATTTTTTGCAACTAACATAAGCCCTCCTATCCATACTATTCGCAAAAAAAGCCGGAACAGAGGTGCCGACTTCTTCCTAACTAACACAGCCATAAAAATAAACTGTCATAGCATTCTCCTAACCAATCAGACTACCATTTGGAACTGCTGGATCAACACTCAAAAGGGTCAAGGTATCGCCATGTTCTGCGGATAAAATCATCCCTTGGCTGATATGCCCCATCATCTTGCGCGGTTTGAGGTTGGCTACGATTTGAACCTTCTTACCGACCAAGTCTTGCTCATTTGGATAGTATTTGGCAATCCCGGATAGGATTTGGCGGTCTTCGCTATCGCCTGCATCCAAACGGAATTGGAGCAATTTATCACTGCCTTCTACTTTTTTGACTTCCTTGACTTCTGCGACACGAATTTCAACCTTTTCAAAGTCATCAAATTTGATTTCTTTACGGTTCAAGGTCAAGGCAACCTCCTCTGGTGTCCACTCTTTTTCAATAGTTGGCTTCCCTGCTGTCATTTGCTCCTTGATATAGGCAATTTCTTCTTCCATGTCAAGACGTGGGAAAATAGGCTGCCCCTTTGCAACCACCCTTAAATCTCTTGGGAGTTCAGCAAATGCTAACTCTTCCAGACTGCTTACCTTTTTCATCCCCAATTGCTCTAAGATAGCAGCACTCGTTGCCATCATAAATGGCTCAATCAAATGGGCTACTACACGGAGGCTTGCAACTAAGTGGCTCATGACAGAAGCTAATTCTGCTCGTTTTTCCTCCTCTTTTGCCAACAGCCACGGTGCCGTTTCATCGATATACTTATTCGTCCGAGAAATCAAGGTCCAGATAGCTTCCAAGGCACGCGGATAATCCACCGCATTCATTTGCTTGTGGTAGTCAGCGATAGACCTTGCTGCCACGCTTGCTAAGTCTTCATCAAAAGCAGTGACATTTGCTGCATAGGCAGGGACTTGTCCGTCAAAGTATTTATTGACCATAGCTACTGTCCGGTTGAGGAGGTTTCCTAGATCATTCGCTAGTTCATAGTTGATACGTCCCACATAATCTTCCGGTGTGAAAGTCCCATCTGAGCCGACTGGCAGACTTCTCATCAGGTAGTAACGTAGGGGATCAAGCCCATAGCGGTCTACCAACATATCTGGATAGACAACATTTCCCTTAGATTTAGACATTTTACCATCTTTCATGACAAACCAACCATGGGCAATCAAGCGCTCTGGCAAGGGCAAGTCCAACATCATGAGGAGAATAGGCCAGTAAATCGAGTGGAAACGTAGGATATCTTTTCCAACTAAATGGAAAATAGTGCCATTCCAGAATCTATCAAAATTCGCATGCTCTGCTTGTCCGTAGCCAAGTGCGGTCACATAGTTTAAAAGGGCATCAATCCAGACATAGACGACATGCTTGGGATTTGACGGCACGGACACTCCCCAAGTAAAGGAGGTGCGGCTGACTGCCAAGTCCTCAAGCCCCGGCTCGATAAAGTTTTTCACAATTTCATTCATCCGCCCATCTGGCTGGATAAAGTCTGGATGCTCCTTGAAAAAGGCGACCAAGCGGTCTGCGTACTTACTCAAGCGCAAGAAATAAGACTCTTCTGATACCCATTCCACTTCGTGACCAGAAGGAGCGATTCCTCCGATAACCTTGCCTGTTTCATCTCGAAAGACCTCTTCTAACTGGCTTTCTGTGAAAAATTCTTCATCTGAAACCGAGTACCAACCAGAGTATTCCCCAAGGTAGATATCATCTTGGGCTAGCAAGCGTTCAAAGACTTCTGCTACAACTGCCTCGTGGTCATCATCGGTCGTGCGGATAAATTTGTCATAAGAAATATCCAAGAGTTCCCATAATTTTTTGACCTCCACAGCCATACCATCAACATAAGCCTGAGGGGTAATCCCTGCTTCTGCTGCCTTGGTTTGAATCTTTTGACCATGCTCATCAAGACCAGTCAAATAAAAGACATCATAGCCCATAAGGCGTTTGTAGCGTGCCAAGACATCGCAGGCAATAGTCGTATAAGCAGATCCAATATGGAGCTTACCAGAAGGGTAATAAATCGGTGTAGTGATGTAAAAATTCTTTTCCGTCATATCTTTTCCTTTCAAGGCAAATGAAACCTTTTATTCTAACGCTTTATTTTATCATATTTTACTTAAATTACAAAATGGTTCTAAATGCAATTCTCCCTCCATCCGAGTAGAAAGAGAGTATCTACCTTCTCTATCAAATGTTCTTGGCTTCGTCTGTTTCTGATGGAAGGACTTCCCCTTCTATCCAGCTTTGCTATCCAAATCGGACGCTATTGCCACCACTCAAGACCAACTGTCATTGACCGTGAATGGATGGGAGGCGTTTCATGGGCTACCCTGCCACTTATCCTTAACTTTATCTTTATTCATACTCTTTAAAAATCAAAAGGATCCTTCGTCAACTTGCCTTGGTGAAGGCTCGTTCTACCTTGGCTTCGATTATAAGGAAATGAGCGGTGCTACTCTCATTTCCAACCGTTCACAATTCTTAATTGTAAAAGGTAATCCACTTTTGATGTTTATTGAGTATTAGGGATTTTTTATCCTATCACGAACAATAAAAAAAGAGCAGTATCATTCGGAAAAATTTTCTGCTCTTTTCTGAAATTATTCAGCAATAATGGTAAAATTTTTTAGGTAATTGTTCTTATCCAATTGACCGGTAAAGCTATCTCCGACCTTGATAAACGGCAACTTGTCTGTGCTATCTTCTGTTGCCTTGACCTTATAAATCTGATCTGTTGATTGGATATAGTAAACGGTTGAACCTCCAATCATCTGGCTTGCCAAGGCCTCTACCTTACCAGAAATAACTTCAGCTTGATCGCTAGCTTCTCCAGAGTCGGTCGCACTTAGTCCTGCTAAACTAGAAGCATCTCTGCCAGTTACCTGAGAAATCAAGGCCGCAACATCATTGTTGACCGCAACTTGCTGGTAATCTTCTGCATCGACCAAAGCGTAGGACTTTACTAAACCAGCATCATCTTTCAAGGATACCAGATAGTAGGCAGTTGCTGCCAACTTGACCAGACTAGGGGCAGTTGCCTCATAACCTTTTTCCTGTACTTCCCCTTCTGCCGATTCTTGAGCAGCTGTTTCCGTTGCAGAAGCTAGTTTGTAGTTGGTGATTTCACGCGTCCGCATATTGACCAGAATGAAACCAAGATTGGACGAATCTGCTGTAGCTGAGGTAATGCCTGTATAGAGATAAATATCTGAACCAATGGAAATGTAATTGTAGCTATCCGTTGTATGTTTGACACCTGTTTGACTGAAAATAGTATTCCAGAAACCATTTTGATAGGTATAGTGGTCATCAACACGGCTGATGACATTGCTAGCCGAGTAAACACGGTCCACCCATTCAGGAATATCTGCCAGACTGTACTCCTTGCTCTCACCAGTCACTGCATCCAATACTATGGCTCCAGTCGGGTCGCTAGAAGACAAACCAAACTTAGGTTGGTAGGTCGTTGCGATATAGTAAGGATTGCCCTCATCATCCACTTCAAAAGATGGTTTTCCAAAAATAGTGGTTGGGTATTGAAGACGGAGATGACGCATGGTGTCCTTCAATAAATACTCAGAATCTGAATAATGCATGGACGTACTCAGCTTGGCAAGCTCTGCTTTTCCTGTCGTCTGATTGACCTTTACATAGTAGCCAATCCCATCTTGGTGGTTGCTCAGCCATTTCCAAAAAGACTTATACTCCAAAGGAGACACGCGGAAGGGCTGCTGACCAATCGTAATCTGACGGTAATCATTCGAAATACCAAACTGGGAAACCTTATCAATGGTGCCCAGATAGGTGTCGCCTATCTTTTCAGCCGAAGCTCGATCCAAAAGAGCCAGCTTAGAAATATCGGTCTCAGGAAAATCTGCCTTGAAATCCGCATCCTCCACCATAATAACCGTAGCATAATCTTTAGCCCGGAAGATAGGGGAGTTGAAAATACCAAGACCGATAAGAGCAAGAACCAGCAAGAGCCAGAGGCGACCTGTCCAAGTTAAAAAAGCAGGTAATTTGGGATTGACATTGTAGGTCGTCACCTGACGCTTTCTACCAGTCCCTTTGGTAACCTGTTGGATAAGCCCAGCAGGATTACTAAAGAGTAATAGCAACCAGGCCAAGGCTGTCGATTGCAAGGCGAATATCCAGAAACCTAAGCTAAACACATTAATGGCTGGCAACTGATACCAGTAGTAGACTATCATTTCTAGTATGAGAGCCAGCCAGGCAAAACCTATTCGTTTTCTTTTCATACCAACCTCCACAAACAAAGATTTATTTGCTTCTATTGTACCATACTTTTAGTACTGTAACAAAAGGAAGTGAAAATTTTTTCCAGTTCCGTCATTCGCTTGAGGGGGAAATTTTTGATATAATGAAACACAGTAAAACTAGAAAAGGAACCCATATGAAACTCATCTCATGGAATATTGACTCCCTTAATGCAGCCTTGACCAGTGATTCTGCTCGTGCCCAATTATCAAAAGCTGTTTTACAAACCTTGATAGCAGAAGATGCAGATATCATTGCCATTCAAGAAACCAAATTATCTGCCACAGGACCTACCAAAAAACACTTGGATATTCTAGGGGAACTCTTTCCAAACTATGAAACGACCTGGCGTTCTTCTGTTGAACCAGCTCGTAAGGGCTATGCAGGAACCATGTTCCTCTATAAGAGTGACTTAACCCCCATTATTTCTTTTCCAGAAATCGGAGCTCCCTCAACGATGGACGTGGAGGGACGAATCATCACCTTGGAATTTGATAAGTTCTTTGTGACCCAAGTTTATACCCCAAATGCTGGTGATGGATTAAGACGCCTGAGCGAGCGCCAAGTCTGGGATGAACGATATGCAGAATATCTAGCAACACTCGATCAGCAAAAGCCTGTTCTTGCAACGGGAGACTACAATGTTGCCCACCACGAAATTGATCTTGCCAATCCTGCAAGCAATCGTCAGTCACCTGGATTTACGGATGAAGAACGAGCAGGATTTACAAATCTCTTAGCTAAGGGCTTTATCGATACCTTCCGCCACTTACACGGAGATCTTCCTCACCAGTACACTTGGTGGGCGCAACGTAGCAAGACTAGCAAAATCAATAATACTGGCTGGAGAATTGACTACTGGCTCACAAGCAAGCGCGTGGCTGACAAGGTAACGAAGTCAGAAATGATTGATTCTGGAGCCCGCCAAGACCACACACCGATCGTCTTAGAAATTGACCTATAAGGAGAAAAAATGATTACAACATCAACCACCATGCTCTATGTAGCAGACACCGAGGCTGCAATGAAATTTTGGACAGAAAAAGTCGGCTTTGTCCTCTTAGAGACAGCCGACTACGGAGAAGCTATTTCCTATGAAATTGCACCTTCACTTGATGCGACAACCAAATTTGGCATTCACGATAAAGAATGGGTAGCCAAAGCCAATCCAGGTATGAACGTCGGCTTTCCAAGTCTCTTGTTTGAAACCGATCATTTAAAAGCCGAGTATGAGCGATTAAGCCAAGCAGGGGTCACTACCAATCCAATCATGGAATACCAAGGCATGGTGCATTTTACCTTTGCAGATAATGAAGGACATTACATTGCTATAAAAGAAGCTCCCATAAAATAACACAAAAGGCCGAGATAACTTCTCAGCCTTTTTATACGCCCCTTGTATACTCATTTAGTTTAACTTTTATTCCTTCGACGATTGTGAAAACTCCGTTTCTCTATTTCCAACCTTGCCCACTTCGCTCTCAAATTTCTAGGCTCAGGCTGAAACAGTCCGCCGAACTGTTTCACTCTTCCAGATGATTGGAACTCGCTTTGCCGTACTCTACGATTGTTACTGACTATCGTCAGTATGATTTCCAACCTTCAACAGTCCTTAGACTGTTGAAGCAGCCTGTAGCTCCTTGCCTAGTACTAAAAGTAAACTAAAAACTATATCTTGAGGGAATCGAAGTCGAGCTAATACTCAATAAAAGCTCGGAAAATCGATAGGCAGCTGTTCTAACTTTAGTTAGTTACAGCTGAGAATCCTGTAAGAATAGGCAGCTGTTCTAACTTTAGTTAGTTACAGCTGAGAATCCTGTAAGGATAGGCAGCTGTTCTAGCTTTAGTTAGTTACAGCTGAGAATCCTGTAAGGATAGGCAGCTGTTCTAGCTTTAGTTAGTTACAGCTGAGAATCCTGTAAGGATAGGCAGCTGTTCTAGCTTTAGTTAGTTACAGCTGAGAATCCTGTAAGGATAGGCTTCCTTGGGTCCATTGAACCCTACGTCTGCCTCCTATTTTTGTTTTACTCGTTTTACGCTCTCGTATCTTATCCAGCTGAACTATAGCCCTAATTCCTCATACTTTGTCCGATAGCCAATCTGCAAGATTTTACCATCTTGAACGAGTAAGGGACGCTTAATCAGCATGCCGTCCTGAGCGAGCAGGTCCAAGGCTTCTTCCACACTCAACTGGTCAAACCTGTCTTTTAAACCAAGTGCACGGTAACTATTGCCTGACGTATTAAAATATTTCTTCAGCTCTAGCCCTGTCATTTCCATCCATTCCTTCAACTGGCTAGCTGTTGGTGGAGTAGCCTTAATATCAATCGCTTCAAATGTGAGACCAAGTGCTTGTAGCTCAGCCTTAGCTGCTCGACAGGTTGAACATTTTGGATATTCATAAAACAGTAACATTGTATTCCTCTTTCTTCATCAATGATTCATGCGCTAATAACCAGCGCTTTTTTTCTAGCCCACCTGCGTAGCCTGTTAACTGCCCTTGACTGCCCACGACCCGGTGACAGGGAATGAGGATGGAAATCGGATTTTTTCCGACTGCACCACCTACTGCCTGCCCAGATGCAATCCCTAAACGCTTGGCTATCTGCCCGTAGGTCATGGTTTGTCCATAAGGAATCTCTTGCAAGACCTTCCAGACAGCTTTCTGAAAAGGACTTGCAGGAAGATCTAGTGGTAGACCAGATAAATCGACAGCATGACCAGCAAAGTAGGTATCCAATAAGGTCATAGTTTGCCTAAGAATAGGATGGATTTCCATGATTGGAAGCTCTGTCACACCCCGCTCAAAATATTTTTGATCTTCAAACCAAATTCCTCGCAATCCTTTTGTAGTCGTAATAAGAGACAGAGAACCTAAAGGGGACTGATAGAGACATTTATAGTAGGTCATCTTTAAACCTCCTGTTCATATTGGACTTGCCTTCTGAATCAAATAATGGGCGCAATTCACCTTCCCCTAGTTGAAGATATTCGACACCTGTTTTCTTATCAATCCAGAGTGCTGTCACAAAATTGACTTGAAAAATATCAAAACGCTCTTTTCATTCTTTTACATCGTCTTTCCTTTTTATCCATCTTATTTCCTACTTTCAATCATACGCACCCTGATAATATTTTCATCGCTCTCAAATTGTTCTGCAAGAGCCTTTATTTTTTCCCTATCTGCTTCATCTAAGTCCAGCATTGTGTAGGCATAATCACCTTTTGAACGATTCAAGATATTATCAATATTGATATTTAAACGAGAGACGGCTGTCGAAATCTTCGCCACTATATTGGGTACATTTTTGTTGATTAAGGTAATACGAAAGGGCGTGGACAGGGGCTGGTGCATATTGGGAAAGTTGACAGAATTGGTGATTTCACCTGTCTCCATAAAGCGCCGAATGGTCTTGCCTGCTGCAATCGCACAGTTCAATTCCGCTTCCTCAGTTGATCCGCCAATATGCGGAAAGACTGTAATATGGGGCTTATTGAGCAGATCTTCAGTTCCAAAATCTGTCACATAGTGACCGACAACACCTGTTGCAATTGCGTCAAACAAAGCAGAGTGGTTCACCAATTCACCACGAGCAAAGTTGATAATTGTCGTCCCTTTTTTCATCAAGGCAAAAGCTTGTGCATTAAATAGGTCACGAGTACTATCATTTAATGGTACATGCACCGTAATATAATCTGACTGCCTGAAAATTTCTTTCAAATCATCCACTCTCTTGACATGGCTCGAAATACTCCAGGCTGTTTCAACAGATACATAGGGGTCATAGCCCAAGACATTCATTCCTAAACGACGAGCATCATTGGCAATCCGTGCACCAATTGCACCGAGACCAATCACACCGAGGGTCTTACCCGTAATTTCCTTGCCTGCAAATTGTTTTTTCCCTGCTTCAACTTGCTTGGGTACATCTTCTCCCGATAAGCTATTACTCCAAGCAGTCGCCTTGATGTAATCGCGGGCAGATAATAAAATAGAGGCAAGTACCGCTTCTTTTACCGCATTTGCATTGGCACCTGGCGTGTTAAAAACAACGATTCCTTGAGCGCTTGCTTCCTCAATCGGAATATTGTTGGTACCCGCTCCTGCCCGGGCAATGGCTTTCAGATTTTCTGGAAAAGCAAAACCATGCAAATTTTCAGAGCGAATAATAAAGGCGTCGGGATTTGCTGCCTGGTCTCCATCAATTTGGAACTGATTTCCCAATTCCTTTAGACCAAGCTGATTGATATTGTTAAAGGTTCGTACACTAAATACCATTTTATTTCCTAAAAGGGAGTGGTCTTCGTCCATTCCCTCCTCTTTCTATTTTTCATTTAATCATTTCTACCGAGTAGCCAGCGGTCATCTTCTGCAATTTCTTGGTAAAGGCTAGTCTCTTGCTTGGTTTTAATCTTCTGGTAAGCCAAGCGTTCACCGTCAATCGGCACTTTTCCACAATATACAAAACCCAATTTTTCTAAAATATGCTGCATCGCCAGATTCTTCTCATGGGTATCACAGCGAAAATCTGGCCCCTTCTGTCCCTCAATCAAGCCTTGTAAAAAGGTCTGAACCACTTCTTGTCCGCGGAAGTCCGCACGAACTGCTACACGGTGAAAAGTAGTATAGAGAAAATGATTATGTTGCCATTTACCATCATAAATCTCATTATAGGCTGGTTCATTGCCAATCTGAACGGCTCCATAGGCCGCCACCTGTCCCCTGACAAGAGCAACATAGCCACGCCCTGATAAAATATCATCAAAGACATCTTCTTGACTTGGGTAGCTACCCTGCCATTGGTCGCTGCCTGACTGGGCTAGAAAAGCACGGGCATCTTCAAAGATTTGACAAATGGCAGTCACTTCGTTGGGGTGGGCAAGTCGAATTTCCATTAGGCATTCTCCTCTTCAAATTTCTTCATAAAGGCAATCAAATCAAGCACTCCTTGACGGGGAAAAGCATTGTAGAGACTAGCTCGCATACCACCTACTGAACGGTGACCCTTGATATTTTTAAAGCCTGCTTTTGTTGCTTCCTTGACAAATGTTGCGTCAAGCTCTGGATTGGGGGATACAAAGGGAATATTGGCGACGGAGCGCTCTTCCACCTTGCGAACTGGGTTGCTATAAAAGTCAGACTGATCGATATAATCATACAAAAGACCTGATTTTTCGCGATTGAGCTCCGCCATTTTATCGACCCCTCCGATTTCCTTGACCCATTCAAAGACCAGTTTGGCAATATAAATAGAATAGGCTGGTGGAGTATTATAGAGCGATTCATGGTCTGCTTGAATACGATAGTCTAACATACTAGACAAGACTGGCTCATCATTCAAGAAATCTTCTCGAACAATCACGACAGTCACACCTGCAGGCCCAATATTTTTTTGAGCGCCTGCATAAATCATCGCAAAGTCTTCCACATTGTAACGAGCTGCTAAAATATTAGAAGACATGTCTGCAATAATAGGGACTCCATTGGTATCTGGAAGAGTGTAAACTGCTGTCCCTTCAATGGTATTATTTGTCGTTAAATGAACATAGGCTGCCCCAGAATCAATCACATTCCTGTCAAAACTTGGCAATTCTGCATACTGTATGTCTTCTGTTGACCCCAATAAAATTGGCTCAAAGGCAAGCGTCTTAGAAAGTTTAACAGCTTCCGTATATGCCTTTTTCCCCCATGAACCCCCAACCAGATAGTAGGCTTTCTTTCCACGTGCAAAATTGAGCGGAATCATGGTAAATGCAAGCGATGCCCCACCTTGTAAGAACAAGACCTTATAGTCATCTGGAATTGCCATTAAGTCGCGGAGAGTTGCTTCAGCGCCTTTTATAATATCATCAAACTCTTTGGAGCGATGTGACATCTCTAGTACACTCATGCCTGAACCATTATAATCCAGAAACTCAGCCTGTGCTTTTGCTAAGACAGATTTTGGCAATACTGCAGGACCAGCAGAAAAATTATAGATTGTCATCCTATTCCTCCAATAAAAAATGTTTCCGTTTATTATATCACAACTGTTCAGACAATTCTATATTTTTACCTTATCTCGTATATTTATTCGTATCTTATTCCCATTTCCTTTACCTTTAAAAACCCACTTCATGCGCTCCCCATTTTACACCTAGCGACTGATTCGGATATTCGATTTTAGACGAAAGCCCTCGGACAACTGGTATGCAAAAAAATGAGGTCGAAAAATTTTCCACCTCATGCTTCTTTCCCGTTTAAAAAGTCTAACCTATCTAAATCTAATAATGTAAGCCAAGCCTTATACTCTTTAAAAATCAAAAGGATCCTTCGTCAACTTGCCTTGGTGAAGGCTCGTTCTACCTTCGGCTTCGATTATAAGGAAATGAGCGGTGCTACTCTCATTTCCAACCTTTCACCATTCTGAATGGTGAAAGCTAGTCTACTTTTGATTTTTATGGAGTATTAGATAGCCTTGAGCTGACAACAACAGTAGTCAAAAGGTAACGACGAATACCACACCTAAAACTAGAAAAGTAAAGAGTAGGAAACTCCTCCCACAGCACAACTTCTAGCTCACTCTTTCAGACCATGATACAAATCATAGACTTCTTGTTTCTTGAGTTGGTAGCGCTTTGCTACTTCCTTGATTGCCTGATTCGGCTTCGAACCTGTAGCAATCAAGCTCGATACTGCTGCTACCAAGTCTAGCTCTTCGACTTGGAGGACTTCTGTTTCAGCATAACCAGATACAATAATCAAACACTCCCCTTTTAGGGGATTGTCGGCAATAGAAGTCAAAATCTCACTGATTTGTCCACGCTGGTATTCTTCATATAGCTTTGTCAATTCCCGGACAACAACAACCGAGCGGTCTCCATAGATAGCCTGCATATTTTCTAAGGTTGCCTTAACCCGATGTGGCGATTCGTAGAAAATCTGTGTTTCAGGATAGTTCTTTTTCTCCTCAAAAAAGGCTTTTTGCTGACCTGATTTTCTTGGCAAAAATCCGTAAAAAATATGCGGTTGAGGGGCTAGACCAGAAGCAATGATGGCTGTGATACCTGCTGATGCACCAGGTAGAGCAACGACTGGAATATTTTCTGCAATCGCAGCCCTCACCAAGTCATGTCCCGGATCTGAGATGCTCGGAAGCCCTGCATCTGAGACTTGAGCGATGGATTTGCCCGAACGTAGTAGTTCTAAGAGAGAAGGGATTTTTTCATGGGCATTATGTTCATGAAAGGATACTTGCCGCGTTTCGATTTCAAAATGCTTGAGCAAAAGCCCTGTATTACGCGTATCTTCTGCTGCAATGACCTCCACCACTTTTAGGGTTTCAACAGCCCGAAAGGTCATGTCCTGAAGATTGCCAATCGGAGTAGGAACTAAATACAAGGTGCCGTAGGGCAAGGAATGTTTGACTGATTTTTGAATCTGCATGCTTACTCTCTATTCAATAATTCTAAACAAAACATACATGGCTCATCGTTATCCCTGCGCTGTCCGTAAGAAAAAGTGCAGATGTGAAAGCCATCTTCATAAATATTTTCCAAATTTTCCTTCCCAAAATTTGCCGTCCGGCTCTGCTCTCTATCCTCTTTTTCCAAACGCTCCCGTAATTTCGAATTTTCTAGACGTAAATCTGTATTTTCTTCAATCACACCGCGTAAGTGTTTCTTGATTGCCTCCACTTCTGCAAGGGTGACGAGCAGGTTTTGAGAGAAACCATCCAAGGCATCAAAAATCTCCTTCTTATCCATCCTCTATCCTTTCACTTGTTTTTCTGTTGATAATAGCCAATATTCTAAGGTATTTTGCAGGCTGACGTTCCTCTGCCATTGTCGGCGAGCCTGTTGCAAATTCTCCAAATAGGTCAAAGCAGTCGAATCCGTCATCTTCTCTGCCAGCAATAACATGAGCAAGTCAAATAAGCGTGCTTGCTCTGGTTTTTCAGTTGCTAGACGAACTAGACTTCCCACTTCTAAATATGCTTTATTGGGCTGTTTTAATAACACTTCGAGCCACTTTTTTGCAACCAGCATCAACTCTAAAAAGGATTTTTGACCGGCTAATTGCTTGGCTTCTTCAATGCTTGCTACAAGACGAGCAAGTAGCTGAGCCTGCGTTTTCAACAGTCCCTCTTCTTCCAGCAATCGCTCCAAAACGGGTACATTTTTAGGAAAGGTCACAATCTGAACCCGACTTTTAATCGTTGCTAGGATTGCCTGTTCCTGATTGGTCAATAAGAAAATTCGAATATCACTCTGTGGTTCTTCCATAACTTTCAAGAGAGAATTTGCTGCATTGGGATGCATTTTCTCTGCCTCACGAATGATAAAGACCTGCTGATCTGATTCAAAACCAGATTGGGAAAACTGCTTGACCAAGTCGCGAATCGTTTCTGTCTTAATGGTATTTCCCTGAGGACTGACAATAGTCACATCTGTAAATTCCCCCTGCTCAATCAATCGACAGGAACGGCACTGCCCGCAAGGAAGCTCTGCCTCCTTATCTGTACAAAACATGGCCTGACTGATAAAGAGAGCCATCTCAAAGCTAGCAAAATCACCTGAAAAAAGATAGGCATGTGCCAAGCGACCTTGCTGTAAAATCGTCTGAAAAGTCTGGTAAATATGGGGCTGTAGAGCCTGTAGTTCTTCTTTTTTCATCTCTTATTTAAAAAAGCGGTCATAGATGACAGTAAAAGCTGCCTCTACCACTTCCTCCAAAGGCTTAGAGGCATCGATCTTCACGACACGATCTGGTTCTTGATCTAAAATAGCTAGATAACCTGTTCTCACACGCTCATGCATATCTAGGGTCTCCATGTCTAGTCTGTCCACATCTCTATTGGCATTACGAGAAATCCGTTCCAAACCTACTTCCACATCCAGATCAAAGTAAAGTGTCAAGTCTGGCTTCAAACCATCTGTCGCATACTGATTGAGCCAAGCAATCGCCTCAATATCTAATCCCCTACCAAAACCTTGATAGGCGACAGAAGAGTCGATAAAGCGATCAACCAAGAGTAGCTGTCCATCTGCTAAGGCTGGTAGAATCCGTTCTTTCAAATGCTGGCGTCGGGCTGCGATATAAAGCAATAACTCCGTCTTTTCATCCATAGCTGTATTTTGAGGATTTAGGATAACTGAGCGAATATCTTCGGCAATCGCAACACCTCCTGGCTCACGAGTTGTTGTAACCTGCCTTCCCAGTGCTTCCAAGCGTGGTACTAATTCTTGTAAAACCGTCGTCTTTCCTGCACCATCCGGTCCTTCCAATGTGATAAATATTCCTTGTGTCATACGAATCCCCTATTTATGATACTCTTTAAACCTCATCTACTAGTCGCCAAAAATCTGTTTCTTCCCTTGTTGCCAAACCTTGCTCAACTGTTGAGAAACGCTCTACCACTTCCTAAGGGAAGGTTTGAATTTACTCGTAGTTGTTTCCAGCTACCTACAAGTTTTTTCCCTATTCAACCTTCACTCTGTCTTGATAGAGTACGATCTTTTCTTTGAGTGTCGTTCATTTTATTCTACCAAAAAAGAAAAGAAAAAGCACTTTTTATTTCACGTCTCCCATTCCTCTAACAGGGATTATCACCCTATACTCAACAAACAGGGAATTGAACACGGGCTAAAAGCTCGGAAAATAGATAATCTTTCCTAAAATCCTTGATTCTGCGTCAAGATTCCTAATTTTCAGTCGCTTTTTTTACGCCCTTGGTATCTTGAGGGAATTGAACACGGGCTAAACTCTGTGCGAAAAAGATAGACTGTTGTAACACAAACGAAGGTGGGAACTTTATTTATAGAATCCCTTTAAGGTTAGGCTGAAACATGCTACTAGAACTTTTCACTCGTGGCAAACGCTCTCGTATCTTGATGTAATTGAGTTCGGACTAAAAATGCTAGAAAAAAGATGAATCGTATCGATTACCGAAGTAATCTTCTTCGATTCCCTATTTTTCTTTCCATTTTCTTCACGTCCTCACATCTTAATTGAACACGGGCTAAAAGCTCGGAAAATAGATAATCTTTCCTAAAATCCTTGATTCTGCGTCAAGATTCCTAATTTTCAGTCGCTTTTTTTACGCCCTTGGTATCTTGAGGGAATTGAACACGGGCTAAACTCTGTGCGAAAAAGATAGACTGTTGGAACACAAACGAAGGTTGGAACTTTATTTATAGAATCCCTTTAAGGTTAGGCTGAAACATGCTACTAGAGCTTTTCACTCGTGTCAAACGCTCTCACATCTTGATTTAACTGAGTTCGGACTAAAAATGCTAGAAAAAAGATGAATCGTATCGATTACCGGAGTAATCTTCTTCGATTCCCTATTTTTCTTTCCATTTTCTTCACGTCCTCACATCTTAATTGAACTCTAGAATAATTCATTTGTATATCCTTTTTAAATCTGTTAGAATGGAAATAGACAAACCGAAGGGAGCAGGGAATGCTACGATTTAAGAATCTCTTTTTTATTATGCTAGGTGCAGGGCTTTTTTCTTTTGGGCTCAATTACTTGATTATTCCAAATCATCTCTATGAAGGTGGTGCAACAGGGGTTAATCTAATTATCTACTACCTCTTTCGCATTCAACCATGGATTATGAATATCCTCATCAACATTCCTCTGTTTATCCTTGGCTGGAAAATTTTAGGAAAGCGAACCCTCTACTATAGCATTCTGGGTACTCTGGGCGTGACTGCCTGGTTGGCTCTCTTTGAACGCATTCCCATTCACATTCCACTGGAGGGAGATTTGATTCTCGTGTCTATTTTAGGAGGGATCTTAATGGGGGCAGGTCTTGGAATCATCTTCAAGGCTGGTGGTACAACAGGGGGAAGCGATATTCTTGCTCGAATCGGTCACAAATACACTTCTTTTACCATCGGACAAATCATTTTGGTGATTGATATGCTCGTATTAATGATGACTATCTTGGTCTTTCATGATCTCCGCAACGTACTCTATACCTTGGTCATGGTTGCCATTGTCTCTCGGGTCATTGATTTAATCAGCGATGGAAACTATGGTAGCAAGGGCGTCATGATTGTCTCTGAAAAATCATATGAACTAGCTCAAGCTATTGATGAACATATCGAACGTGGTATCACCCTTATCAAGGCTCAAGGTTTTTACAGTCGCAAGGAAATTGATATGGTTTATTCCGTCATCTACAAGAGCCAACTACAAGAAATGAAAGACTTAATTCACCGCATTGACCCCCACGCCTTTATCACCATTACAGATGCCCATGAAGTATTGGGGGAAGGATTTACACTCGATAGTAATAAACAACCTTTTGAAAAATAATGCTCCATAAAAATAAAAGGCTCTATAATTTCTGTAGTGGGTAAATCCACTGTATAGATTATGGAGCCTTTTTGAGTATAGAAAAAAAGTCCCATATGATTTATAATGAAAAGCGACTAACAACTC
>NZ_JBUEQR010000024.1:0-587 GCF_054968985.1 Streptococcus sp. 1F3
AAATGCCTTTGGATTCAGGAACTTTGAAAACTTTAAAAAACGCATTTTGATTGCTTTAAACGTAAAGAAAGAGAGAACCAAGTTCGTCCTCTCACGATGTTAGCTTTTCATCAACCCACTACAGTTGACAAAGAGCCAAGAAAGAGAGAACGAACTTCGTCCTCTCTAGGTGTTAGCTTTTCATCTACCCACTACAGTTGACAAAAGCTACAAAATAGTCCGTACGGGATTCGAACCCGTGTTACCGCCGTGAAAAGGCGGTGTCTTAACCCCTTGACCAACGGACCATATCACTATAATGGGCACGAGTGGAATCGAACCACCGACCTCACGCTTATCAGGCGTGCGCTCTAACCATCTGAGCTACGCGCCCAAACATGTGTTTGGTATTTGGATAATATCCAAAAGCGGGTGACGAGAATCGAACTCGCGACAACAGCTTGGAAGGCTGTAGTTTTACCACTAAACTACACCCGCTTATTTCGTACTAGGACTGGATAGACCTGATACATTTAAATGGGAGTTAACGGGATCGAACCGCTGACCCTCTGCTTGTAAGGCAGATGCTCTCCCAGCTGAGCTAAACT
>NZ_JBUEQR010000025.1:0-1333 GCF_054968985.1 Streptococcus sp. 1F3
ATTTTTGTCTTTAATTTTGAGAAAATTTGTGATAAGATTTAGTTGTTCCATATGAGTCTTTCTAATGAGTTGTTAGTCGCTTTTCATTATAGGTCATATGGGACTTTTTTTTCTATACTCAAAAAGGCTCCATAATCTCTACAGTGGATTTACCCACTACAGAAATTATAGAGCCTTACTTTTTTGGCTCTAGTGATTTCTTTGTAGAATGCTTCAAAACCCAGCTGCTACCAAGTTTATCAGAAGGCCATATCATTATTATGGATAAGGCTAGCTTTCATCCCAAAAACAGACTTGAACAACCTTGTATAGAACAACATCATCACTTTCTTCCACTCCCTGCTTATTCTCCAGACTTGAAGCCTATTGAGCAAACCGAGGCTAATTTAAAGGAGAAAGTGAGGGAATGACTAAGAAAACAGGGCTCAGTGTGGGAAGTTTTGGAATCCTGTTTATAAACTAAATGACTATATAACAGTATACTGGAGGAGGGACTGCTTGGATAGGGACCTTGTTATTGGGCAGTTACGATCTACTTATATTTAGGACAAAAAAGTCCTTTTTCTTTTTGCTCTCGTTGACTATACTTGCTATAAATAAGAGATTATAGCAAGAAGGGAGAAAGAATGGAATTTAAAGAAGTGTATGCAAAAGTCCGACCCATTGTTCAAAAGACACGGCGGGAATATTATGTCAAATTATGGGAAGCAGAAGACTGGGACCAAGAGGGAATGTATATTCTGTACCGCTTGCTACAACAAGAAGAAGGGATAACAAAAGATGATTCACGATTGTTGCGATATTTTAAAGTGAAATTTCGAAATTACGTCAATGACATGCTACGTAAACAGAGTTCCTATAAACGTGGTTTTGACCGGCTGCATTATGAAGAAATTGGAGAAATATCTCATATGGTCAGTAGTGGAGGTCTCATTACAGACGAACTAGTCTGTCTTCGGGATTCACTAGCACGATACCGTTCCCAGTTGAGCCCTAGTGATTGTGAAAAATATGATACACTAGTCAGTGGCGCACGCTTCAAAGGCCGGCAGAAGTTATTGCGCTCTCTTCGCCAACATCTTATAAAGGAAGAATTAGTGGAATAATTTTAGTGACTTATATAATCTATTGCTACCCAGGAAATAGTATAGCATCATCAAGCAAGCCTTCTACACGACTAGAGCTAGCTTCTGTCTCTTTCCTATGAATAAGGCATTTGTAAGGGGGTGAGAGCTTCAAGGATAAAAAAGGATAAAAAAAGTAAAAAAAATTAAAAAATCTATTGACAAAGAAAAGTTGAGGTGATATACTGATATAGTTGTCGCTTGAGAGG
>NZ_JBUEQR010000026.1:0-644 GCF_054968985.1 Streptococcus sp. 1F3
ACTCCTCAATAACACCTTCACTTACCATGCTCATGACACGTTCTAGCGTATCATGAGAGGGAATTCCATGCCTTAAGAGGAGGTGAGACTCTAAAATAGCTTGGTTGTAGAGTAGAAAATCGGACATCTCATTCCAATGTTCAATACCTGCTAGCTCACAGATAAAAACCAGAAGCAAGACGAGGGACAAGGGATGACGGGCTTTAGACTGTTGACGTGGATCCAACTCATCACTATACTCATCAATCAAAAGAATAAACTCATGCATAAAATGTCCTCCTATGAATAGGATACCACTTTTTAGGCACTGGGCGCTATGATAAGATCGCTTACATACCTTTTCTGAAACTATTTCAGTTTCATGCGTTTGGCGTGACATATACTGTGAGGCTTCCTCATGAAAATAGACGTTTTTAAACATATTACTTCAGACAACAACTTCATACTGAATCGTAAAAACAGTTGCTCAAGAGTAACGGGGCTGTTTTTAGGTCTGCCTTTTTCAAAAAACATTAAAAATGACTAAAAAGAAAAATTGAAAAAACGCTGTCAAATCAACGTTTTACGGCTCTATAATTTCTGTAGTGGGTAAATCCACTGTAGAGATTATGGAGCCTTTTTGAGTATAGAAAAAAAGTCCCATA
>NZ_JBUEQR010000027.1:0-591 GCF_054968985.1 Streptococcus sp. 1F3
TTGAAAACTTTAAAAAACGCATTTTGATTGCTTTAAACGTAAAGAAAGAGAGAACGAAGTTCGTCCTCTCTAGGTGTTAGCTTTTCATCTACCCACTACAGTTGACAAAGAGCCATAAGAAAACCCTTGAATGAACAAGGGTTTTCTCAATTTCTACATCATACCACCCATCTCCTTTCCCTATTTTAGATAAGTCCGAAATAGCAACAAATCCCATTATATAGGCGTCCATAAAACTTAAACGTACATCGTATTCAGCTATAAATACATAAAGATTTTAAACTTATGCCCCTTCTTTGCCCCTCAGGCATCACTGAATAATTGACCCAAAACATCAACCAACAACTCTACCGTCACAACCTCCCACGGTCTGACAGATTCACCAGGCAACACATAATCCACCAATTTCCCGTCTCTTCTAACCACTCGAACTTTGTTACCTTTGATATATCCATTGTCTATAGCTTCTTTCAACTCTTCGTATTCTAACATGATTTTGGCTCTATAATTTCTGTAGTGGGTAAATCCACTGTAGAGATTATGGAGCCTTTTTGAGTATAGAAAAAAAGTCCCATATGACTTATAATGAAA
>NZ_JBUEQR010000028.1:0-47068 GCF_054968985.1 Streptococcus sp. 1F3
TTGAAAACTTTAAAAAACGCATTTTGATTGCTTTAAACGTAAAGAAAGAGAGAACGAAGTTCGTCCTCTCTAGGTGTTAGCTTTTCATCTACCCACTACAGTTGACAAAGAGCCATGATTTTCACCTCCTGCTTGTTAATTCGAAAAAAACCAGTCAAAAAAGACTGGTGCAGGAGATTATGAAAAATTTTAGGAGTGGATATAGTATAGCAAATGGGAGATAGAGAAACATCAGTCTTGGGGCGGATATTTTTAGGACTCTGACTAAGTATCTAATTCTAAAGTTTTACGAGTAGTAGCTTCGTATTGTTGAGCCAAATATTGAATCTTACGTTCAAAATCTGGAAATAAATCCTCTTCGAAATAATGATACTCCTTTAGTTTCTTAATCAATTCTTTACAAATATTCCTTATGCATTCTAATATTTCATAATCTGAATTGGATAATTTTTTCTCTAGTTCCTGTTTATACTCTTCTAATTCCGTATATTTAGTTTGAGTTATACTAAGAAGCTCTTCAATGCGTTCTATGTCTTCTTGTAAAGATTTTTTGTGAAAACATTCGTCATACTCTAAAACTATTTTGTAGGTTTTTATCTTTTTTATATCATAACTTTTAATACTATCTATTTTGTCAAAATTTAGAAAGGCACCTTTTTGAGCTATTATACGTTCGTTTACTCTGTCTTTTTTCACTTCAGTAAATAGATGTTTTTCTCTATGTTTCTCGTCATCAATCCTAAAGAAAAATAAGGACGGAGAACGCTTCTTATCAATATGTGACAAACCAGATAGCATAAAAAGCAAGGCAATGTAAGGATTTTTAGTTATATCTAACAAACTGGTCTTTAAGCCGTAGTGTTGTAACAAGGCCAGCTGTTCCTCTCTGTCGTCTATATTATCAGTATTCAAAGGAAAATATGAGATTTTTTCAGGAAATTCATTAGCTACTCTTTTATATAAATACTCAAATCTCTTCCTGTAGTCATTTTGTACATTTTTTCTCAAAATACCAGGAAGCAATGGGTAGTCATGAGATTGCCCGCGAAAATAATTACACGAATCCTGAAAAGAATCAGAGGTAAAGAATTGGATCAATTCCTTATAAAGATAGAAAAGTTGCCAATTTCCACCATTGTACATATTTTCACTCTTTAATTTCTTATTACAATCTTCGATAAATTCTTTTAATTTTTTAGATGTTTCGCCATTTTTTGATTCAATTTCCAAATTGAGTATTTTATAGAATCTGTAATCCTTCTCTTCCTCTGTTTTTCTTCTGGCTACATAGCGTATTTTTATTATCACTTCTTCGAAATATTTACTTGCATCATATTCTTTATTAACTTTGTTATAAAAATCATCGTTGCTATTATGCATCAACAAACACCTGCAAATTATCTAATCTATATCTAAAAGATTGTTCAGAAACATTCATAATACCTGCTCCTATTTCGATTATTTTATCTACATCTCCGTTATCGAAATTTTGATCTCTTGTATATCCTAGATTATCTATAACTTTACCAACAACCTGCTGCACTAATTTACGCGGCATAAGCAAAGTCGCTGCAAACTTATTTGCCGAAACTTCATTCATTCTAGATATAACATCTTTATACCTAGAGCTGTCCTCATCCCTATAATGAACTGTACCTTGGTGCTCTAAAATAATGTGTCCTATTTCATGTGCTATGGTAAATCTCTGCCTAACCTCCGGATCCCATATATTAACACAGATTTTTTTATCCGCCCCTTGCTTAGCTTCCCCAGAATATTCTAAATCTTTATATTCGATTTCAATACCACATCGTTTCGCTACCTCGACCACATCAATGGATAGATTTTCCGTAGAGAGATTTTCTATCACTTCTCTTTTATCTTTGAATTTTTCTAAGAAAGTTTCGTCATATAAATTTCTATATAATAACATTATACTCACTTCCTTTTTGATATTTTTCATACAAAGTATATCACATTATATACCTTTTGGATACAAAAACACTCAATATTCGTAATTTTTCTGAAAAATACTGTTAAGTTTTGTTTACAAAAAAACCGCCCAAAAACTGGACGGGTGTTGCTGTATTATTTAAAAGTTCCCCAAGCAGATCCGAAACGTTCACCGTTTTGGGTTGTACCTGTGGCGACGTAGTTACGTTTTCCACTTGCCCCGATGTACGAAATCCAGACGAAGCCATTCAAGTCAATGATAACTAGGTCATACTTGATTGTTTGACCTTTAGTATATTGAGCTACGATTTCGCCTGATGTGTTAGGGGCTCTGCGTACGTTGATTGCATCAACGGCAACAGTCATCGTCCCGCTTTCCGCATACTGACGAGCTACTCCATTTGGGACTGCACTCCGGACTTCTCCTACGTTTCCTGGAGGTGTGATGTAATGAGCCACATTTTGCTTGTACGCTGAAGCACTGTAGTAGTTACGTGCTGGGTAACGCTTGCCAGCGTAATTTTGCTCAAGCACCGTCAATTGATCCCCATTGACTGCCTCAATAACCACAACGTGACCGTAGATGTTGTCTGCGGTTGGTTTTGTAGTAACAATTTGACCTACTTTGAATGGTCCAGAAATTGACGCGCTCCAGCCGTTCGCAGACCAGTTGTAAGATGTGCCGATGTTTGTGGCTTTAATAGTATCACCTATAGCACCACTGACATAGCCAACGCCAGCACCTAATCCAACTGTCGCGTCTGGACTAATCATTCGCTCATAGTAACTAGCTAAAGCGTAACATTCTCCGTTTCCAACGGGCTGGCCAGAACCAACTAGGGCTCCAACATTATTTAGAGCTTGACTTACTGTTGTCATTATTTTTTCCTCCTATTCAATTCTAAAAACGGGCTAAGCACGAAAACGATGTAGCCCGCAGGTAATAGAATCATCATTACAAGTATTCGCTTCATCGCTTTCATGATAGCCTCCTTTAGTCGTATTTTTCGTCAGACTGGATAGCTGTATTTGGTAATTTTGTACGGCTATCAATCAACGTCTGCACAATTTTTGTATTTTCCTTTTTCATTTGGTTGATATATGGTCGTAAGAAATCTGGGAAACCAATGCCGATAGCTTCCCAATTTTCGATGACGGACCCTAAATAATTGAAGATAAAGAACATGCACCAGGCAATACCAATAGTTCGTACGCCCAACGCACGAGCATACATCGCTACTACTAGAATGACCACGAAAACCAACGCATGTCGCAATAGACCTAGCGTGCCAGTCTTGCTATCAAAGCGCTTCAGTTTGAATGCTTTGATATAGCCTGTAACAATATCCAAAAGCATAAGCCAAAAGAAAAAATGAATATAGGGGCTTGTCATTAGCCCCCGCAAATGGATAAGTAGTTCACTAAAAATCAAATCTTGTAACATAGCTTACCCCCTCTCTTTCCACTCAAAGCGGTTAAATTCTAGAGGGAGCTCTTTCTCAACTGTGCGGGCTAAGCCAACGTGATTCTGTCCTGTATCTTCCCACGACAAGTCAGAAATAGCTACTTTGCGAATCTGAACAGATTCTAGCTCAATACTAGCGTTTGTGCGGAAATGATAATAGATTGCACTATACAATTTATCGACAGTTACGACAAAACTGTATTCAGTCATTGCATCTGAAATATCTGAAAACTCCTGCGTCTGATTTAGGCTTTCGAAGCCAAATTTGATATTTGTTACAGCATCGCTAGTCTTGCGAGCTTTAATACTAATTTCATAGTTTCCGGCTTCAACACCTTCAAGTGTTGAATAAGCAACTGAGCCGTGTAATTCTCCATTTTCAGAGCTTAGAAGTTGTTTTTCATCGCTGAGCTCTCTCGTCATATTGACAGAATAATCAAAGAAACTAGACTGTGCTAGATTATCCCCTTTTGAAACATTCGCATAAGCTGTATGTTCATGTAGTTTTGTACCCTTACGAACAATTCGCTTGACAGGCTCTTTCACGATTTCTTTAGAAATCAATTCATTACCTTTCCAGACATGTCGTTCTAAGCCATTTTCGCCCTCTTGCTCGACGACCTCCTCGCCAACGAAGAGATTGTTATCTTCAATGATTTCTTCGTCAAAATCAACGGTGACTTCTATGATTTCTTCAGCTTTAGGGTCTACCTTGCCAAAACTTGATTTGGTCACTTCAATTGTGACAGTATTCTTGCTTGGAAAGATATAACCTCCACAATAAACTTCAACGAAATAAGTATCTGCTTCTAACGTTTCTGTGATCGTAAACTCAACTTTTCCGTCGACAACTGTTGCTATTGTTTCGTAAACTACTTTGATTGCTCCGTTCTCTGGCTCTTTGACTAGAGCAATCTTTGCTTCTTTTCCGTCTAGAACTGGAATTTTTTCTTTGTGCTCATCTCGCAGTTCGTAGACAAAGTTAGACGAATAATCGTTTTGTTTAATGACCTTTCCGCCCTCGACTTGAACAAGACTAGTGCTATTTTTTGTTGCTTTTTGTTGTTTCATCTGCTTTTCTCCTCAATTAGTTGTCTACAAACCTGTTTCTGCCAGTTTCACCAATTCTTGAACTCGTTTACGAAATCGCTTTGGTACTTGTTCCAACGTAATCCAACCTTCCAAAATCTCCATAGCATAAAAATTGACCATCATAATTTTTCCTCTTTCTGTAATATTTTTAATTGTTTTGAATAGCTTCTTCATGTTCAGCTTCATCAATCTGTTCCTCCTCATCGCCACCACTCTTGAAGAGCATTGAGAGAGCTTCGTTCAATGTAAGAGACACAGTCCGAACCATTCCCTTGACCTGCTCTACCGCAGCCTTTGCTTCCTCCGCTGCATCTTGTGAACTTTTAGCTGCTCGGTTTGCTTCATTGATTTTGTCATTCAACAACTGATCAGAGAAGTCTTTGACATACTTCAACGTGAACCAATCGACAGCTAACTTGATAAGTTCTGCTTCTGAAGCGTTCGTGTGATCTCCATCAAGTAGTGCAGTAAATAGAACAGTCTCACGTTCATCTGCTTCCTTGACACCAACTAAGGTCTTACCTGTAGTTGAATCAAAAGAAGCGGAAGAATATAGTCTTAGTGCCATACTATCCCTCCTTTTCGAATTTTCGGACTTCGTATTGCTCTAGTAGATTATCCACTAGCTCAATTTCCGCAAGAGTTAAATCACCGTCGTAATTTGATAAAAACTCTAGAAAGTCAATATAGCGCTTCGAATACTCGCCACCCTTAATAACGACTTCCTCATCTCGCAATTCATCCAGAAGCCCGTTAACCTCCTGCATTTTGCCCGAATCAATCATGATGAGATTTCCTGTATCGTCACGCTTGAATGCACCGTTTTCCGTAACCTCGACATACTCTTTCAAGATGTCCGTTTCGTCTTGTAGGTACTCATTCAACTTATTTGCTGCATGAGCGGACAGCTTAGCCCGTCCACGATTCGCCTTCATGTTCCGGACTTCTACTTTCTCAAGAATTGTCATGAGAGTTGTTAAATCTTTGTTCTTTAATGTTAATTGCATGTTTTTCTCCTTTAAAATTTTCTCGGTAAACTGTAACTATACGCAGCAGCAGTTTCTTTGTTGTTGTGCAATAATTCCAAGTTATCAATGATGCTATTCAGAATTTCACGTAGCCATCTGTAGGTATTGTTGTTATACCACAATTTAACGTCTCCTACTTCGATATAGGACGGTCGGCGATGTTCTGATTTGTATGGGCGCATATTAGGAGTTCCCACCGTAGTTACTACCCAACCTGCGGGGGCATCTGTATAAGCTGCATGCACCAGATTCAGTTGATCCCCAACCAAGTCGATTTCATCAACCGTTTGACCACTTGGTCTGCCGTTCCAAATTCGTACGCCTACAAATCCTCCATCGTCCGTACTTTCACTGCCATAACGATTGGAACCAATCACGGTAACCCCTACCTGACCTTTTCCTACATAATTTCCCGTCGCGAATTTCACAAATTGCGTCGGATAGCCGGAAAGTACTCGACGAATAGCCGGGCTATCTGTATTGAAATTCAAAGCACCCGTATTCAGATTGAAAGTCGTTGCCCCATTTAAGGCAGACAGCAAGCCACCTTTGATTCGTGTTGCACTCAGATCCACCGCTTGAACCGCTGTGATAAATGCGCGCTTCGAAACCAGATTGCTAATAAGGGCATCACTTGCAACCAGTTTGTTAATTAGCGCAGTATCAACTCTCAGCTTATCAGCGGTAATCGCATTTGACTGGATCATATGAGAGGTAATTGAGTTTGCAATCAAAATACCTGCGCGAACACTGTTTACATCCAGCTTATCTGCTGTAATAGAGCCGTCTACTATCAATTCTGCACCCATTTTCGGCATGATGGATAGATTGCACACCTCCCAAACATCAGAGGACGATACATTCATGTAGAATCTGATACCCGTCACAGTCTTTCCAGCCGTTGATGTGAATTTAGAGGTTAGCTGAAAAGGTGTTTTGCTTGTGTTCGTCAGACTAGATGTATAGCCTGTTCCAACCTTACTACCGTCGTTGTAGAAAACCACGCAATAGAAATGCAGAGGGCCATTTCCTGATATTCTAGTTGCTTCACCAGTGATTAAGAACTCTCTCTCATCAATAGCTAGTGGAGCGTCCATTACATAACCACTTGATGATACGAATACACAGCGATTCTTATACTCGTCACTGACGATATTAGTCTGTTTTGAGGTAATGACTAATTTATCAGTCACCGCTCGAATCGCTTCTGGCTGAACCGTCAAGAGACTAGCAACTGTGTTTCCGTCAAGGACTTTTCCTGCACCAATTTGAACACGACCATTCTCAATTAGCACTTCTGATTTTTTCAGCACATCGCTATTGAGACTTTCGACAGTTTGAGCTATCTTGTCAGCTTCTGTTTCAATCCTGCTAATACGTGCTGAATCTTGCGATAATTTCTCTAATTGAGTACGTATTCCATGAGCGCTCTCTTCCTGCGTTCGCTTATAAGTTTCAAGATCTGTCAAGTTACCTGCTTCATCAAATTTCCCACGTAGTTGTGTGAGTTCATTTCGATACCTGCCCAACTCAGCTGACACAGTTGATTCAAAAGCAGTGCGCCAACCGTCGTGCTCCTCACGCTGACGTGCTAATTGCTGCAGTAAGCTCTGCTGTTGCCCTGCGAGCGTATTTGCCAAGGTGTTCGCTTGACTGGCGTTTTGAGAGGCTTCACCAACAAGCGCATCATATTCTGCAAGCGACTGAGTTAGCGTGTGATAACTTCTTTCAAGTGAAATTCCTAGCTCGCGCTCTACTTCGCTAATCGTTGCACGCTGTTCAGCTAACTTACTTTCGATTTGTGTAGCGAGTTCTAAACGACTTTTTTCAGCATCTGCCTTAGATTGTTCTATACTACTTTCGACATCTTTTCGAAGAGCGTTAAACTTTTCATCGAACTCTCTATCCTTATACTCGATTTGTTGCTGAACCTCTGCTTCTAAATCTGTAGATATTTGCTGAATTTGCTTTGTCAAAAAACCTCTGTAGCTGTACTGTGTATCATTGCCAGCCTTACTATCAGCACTAATCTTAGACTTTAGCCCACCTTTAAATGTAAAAGATTGGCTTAAAACAGGTACTTTGTAAGTTTCATTTTTATTAGTTTTTAGAGTGACCCACTGGCCGACTTCAAGTTTCAGATGGCCCTGCCAATCGAGCGAGTATGGATAATATTTCAGATTCTTCAACTCATCGTACAAATCGTCTAAGATGTTCTGGATCATAAAGCTATTCTCAAGCTCTAAAGATCGACCTGTTCGCAATCCAACTGTCAAGGTTTCCTTGTCTTTTTTACAAGTAATCCCTGCAATCTTATACTCAATTTCACTTTTTGTCAGACCGTGCAAAAAATAGCTATCAGCTGTAATTGTGATATTCGATTCAGTTAGACCTCGAATCTCCAACTTCCCTTTACGATTAAAAAAAGCAGAAAAGCCAAGCAATTGAACCGCTTGACTTAACACTTCTCTGAAAGTTATTTCTTTCTTATCTGGCTTAGCTTGAATATGGTGCTGAATTGCCCGAAAGCCTAGGTTATCCGTTTCCAAGACCACTCCAGTTTTTGCACAAATCTCACGAATAACATCACGAATCTGGGCGGGATAAGCTAAATCTGAAACGTAGGGCTGGTTGAATTTGAACATCCCGTCCATGAGATCCAGTTCAGTTGTATTTCTATTTCGGTCAATGTTAATATCATTGACGAAATATTCCCCCATTGGAACCCATTCATAGCTGTTGTTGACTAGCAGTCCTATTTCTGGATAAATCTTATCCAGTTTTCGAAACATGGTAATAATAGAGGTAAATGTTATCTTTGCAGAACCCGCGACTGTTCCACCTGGCTTAAATGTATCACCGCTGATGTAGCCATAATTAAAACTAGCTTCTTTAATGTTATTCGAGGTATAGTTTCCTGCTCGAATAGCAAACGTTCTATCCCTCGCTAACATCGCTTGATTAAATGTTACCATAGCAATCACCCCCTACCTTTCTATCAAATTAAATTTCAGCCCATTCCAAGGTTTTAGCTTCTCTGTAAATGAATAGGCAGGAGCGCTTCTATCTCCTACATAAAAAGTTTTTGTCGTCTGACCCAACACAGGGTCTGGATAAGATACAGGGAAGAACACAGCCGAAACAGCTGTCTGAATTTGAACCATCTCAGACTGTGTTAACATTCCCCATTCGCACTCTAACTTACGCTTGGTAGTAATTCTATCCCTAACCATGTCCCCGTTAGCATTACGACCAGTCTCTCCGTCTATATCATTGACTGAAACTTGAAAACTTTTAGGAGGTACTACTGTAACTCCGTTGATAACTAAATTACTCATTTTCCCTCCTAAATGTTAAGTAGAAGTTGTCCTGCTTCTTCTTGGGCTTTATTGATCTCATCAATAGTAAATCGTCCAAACTCCCTACTACCAATTTGAACAATAATATCCCCGCCTGGCCAATTCGATGATTGCGATAATCCTCCACCAAGAGCGTTGACCACTGCTCCACCGACAACGCGACCCATGGTCTGTAAGAATCCTGTGTTTTCAAGTGGCATAACGACCTCTTTTCCAGCCTCGCCAATCATGGCAACTGTAGGACTATCTACAATACCACCACGGGCTAAGCGCGGAAGGCTAACCCCACCAATATAGCCTAATGACACTCCTGGAAGCTTATTGATTATGCCTATTACACCATTAATCATATCAACAAAACCATTTACAACATTTTCAATTGTACCTAGAACTGCGTTCACTGCCCCTCTAAATGCACCACCCACAGCCGAACCGACCATTTGACCTGCATCCACAAAGATACCTTTAACAGTATTCCAAACACCACTAAAGAATGATCCGATTGAGCTAAAGGCAGCTTTTACAGCCTCAAATGCTTGCGAGAAAATATTGCCGAACCATTCACCAGTACCTTTAAAGGTGTCAACAATACCATTCCACCAACGCTTGAATTCTTCAATCAGCTTATCAACATCAACTCCCAAAGCCATAAGGATAAGTTTCATAATACCTACGAATAGGTTCTTGATACCTTCCCATGCCTGTTTCCAATTGCCTGTGAAAATACCTGTTAAGAAATCTAACAATCCTGATAACGCCAATGCAACGTTGCCAATAACTTCGGCTATTACTCCAATCGTCTCAATAAGATCAGTTAAGAATACTTCGGCAATAATAGCAAGCAATGGCATCAAAATACTTGCTAAAGATTCCCACTGGGGTTTTAGATGCTGTTCCCATAGTACTTTAAGGATATCGATAATACTGCCTATCGCTTTTCCTATATTCTCAACAGCCGGCGCTATCTTTTCGTCATAGACTTCTGAAAACAGCTTTCCGAAGTTCTCTAACACAGGATTTATGTAGGTGTCATAACCGTCTACTAAGGTACTGATAATATCTGAGATACCGCTCGCAAGAGATTGTATAAACGGCGAAATATGCTCATCATATATTTTTGTGAGGGTATCACCTACTTTGTTTACGTGCTCTTCAAGTGTTTCAAATACAGGAGCAATATTTTCCAGAGAAGTACTGAGAGACTGTCCCAACGCAGGCATATTATCCGTAATAATTTGCTCAAAGCCTTTAAACACATCCCTTGCAAGACTGCTTCCGATTTCAATCATACTGCTACCAGCGCTTAAAAGTGCTGACACAAATGCACTACCTATTCTGACAGCCCCTGACGAGGTAATGACATCGTAGAATGTCCCAGAAATGCTCTCTGCTATATTTCCGACAGCTTGGGCAATATCGCCTGTATTGTCAAAGAGAGTAGTCAGAGCGTGAATAATGCGTTGTTTTTGACGTTCTAAACCATTTGCAATACTTTCTGCAATGAATACGCCCGTTCCTACTGCCACTGTTCCAATAGAACCCGCAACCTGTCCTAATGCATAGGCAATTTTCTCCGCCATTCGACCAAAAGAATTTACAACACGTTCATCTGTTGCGATTTCCCCTAAAGTTTTCTTGATTCTATCGAGAGCTTTTGCAATGCGATCTATTCCTTCGGAACGGAATGCGCTCTTAAATCCTTTAGAGAACAAATCAAATAAGGGCTTTAGTTTCGCTCCCCAACCGTCGAAGATACTTTTGAACTGATTGTTCATATCTTCAAGAGCGATTTCTGGCAAGATATCCGCAGGAGAAGCTCCTCCGCCACCTTTTCCTTTACCTTTGCCTCCGCCACCAGATCCTGCACCACCTCCGTCATCATCTTTGTTGAGATTTAGAGTGGTGATTTCGTCAAAACCTGCTAAGCCGAGTAGTTCTTTTGCAGCTTTCTTAGCCGCCTTTGCGGTATCATCAAGATTGCCAGCAGTGCCACCAGAAGCATCATCTACATCCCCCATAGCATCACCAAGTCCGCCTACTGCATCTTGTGCGTTTTTGGCACTGTCTGCAACTGCTCCCATGGCACCGCCATTTTTTACAGTGGCTTTCTTGTTGAACATTAGACTGATAAACTCAGCAAGTTTTGCAGTCACATTCTTAAGTGCCATAGCTAATGAATTAAGCACAGGCATTATCGCATTTAGAATCGGCAACAGTGCATTACCGATATTCAACGCTGCGTCGCTCAGCAAGGATTTAAATAGACTGATTCGACCATTTACAGATTGCTGTAAGGTATTACCGTACTTAGCTGTGGCCTGCTCCAAGATTGCCATTAGACGAATTTGTTGCTGGGTATTATAATCCAATTTCTGCCATGACTGCCCGTTCGCAAAGCGCTTGAACGCTTCGGTAGATTCAATCATTGCAACGTTGACGTTAATTCCGAGGTCTTCGATTGCTTCGGTATTTCCCAACAATCCTGAGCGAATACGTTCCATAACATCCGTCATCGTTCTTCCAGTACCTTGCGCAATAACTGCAGACGTCTGCAACATCTTACCTGTATATGCACTTAGCTTGTTGGAATCCTTGATGAAGTTCGAGAACAAATTGGAGTAAACAGCTCCGTATTTAGTCGCTTCTCCGACAGACATATTCATAGCATTGGCATTGTTATCAATCCATTTTAAAAAGGCTTGTGAACTTTCGCCCATTTGACGCCTAATCTGGTTCATCGCAGCAGAAACTTCTAGAGCCATTTGCGTTGAGTACATACCTAAGTCAAGCATTTTCTTGCCAATAATGGCAAAACCAGCTATCTTAGCCAATTTGCCAAAAGCAGCACCAATTCCGCTTGTTTGCTTGCTGACGGTATCTTTGATTTTGCTCGTACTTGATTGAACCTTAGATTGAGTTTGTTTTAACTGCCCTTCCATTTCTTTCATCTTTTTCTGAAATGGGGCAATCTCACCTTCAATAATAACTCGAAGCTCCTCTAGTGTAGTCGCCATACTCCCTCCTTTCTATTCATTTACTCGGGAGATTTGAATCTTCCTCTCATACGTTCTGCGAATGCACGCATACGTGCTTTGTGTTCCTCTAGCTCACGATCAGCTTTAAGTTGTTCAGCTTGCTCTCGAACATCGCTGAAAATATCTGGATAAAAGTCCCATACCTCTGGCTCTTTTCCGTCACTCTGAAGCATTAAAGATACATAACTTGCAATCATCTGCGCTTGTTTATATCCGTGCATCGCTTTTAGTTTCTGACTTGAAATAAAATTGCGATTATAGCTTTCTACTAGGTCTTTCAACTCTTGTAACGTATAGTCCCAAAAAGAAAACGGGTCAATCCCCGCATCTAAAGCAGTAGGATAGAACCCGTCAATCAACTCTGCCACTGAACAAGGTTCAGAACCTAATCGACTACTGTCAACGTCGATTCTTTCTTCGTCTCCTTGTTCTTTGGAATAAAACCCGACACTTCAAATAAAGGCATGATGACCTCCGTCATCAACTCTGTTTGCCCATAGCCTTCGTCGATATACTTATCAAATAAATCGTAGACATCGTCTAGTTTCATCCCGTGATGAAATTTTTGTAGTGCCCCATGGATAATCACAAGCATAACCTTTAAAGGGGGTAAATTAAATTGTTCGCCTGGTTTTGGCATGAAGATTTTAAGCAGGTTTACACCTAGCTTTTCCTCTACATCGCAAACTTGCCGTGTGCTAAGACGTAGCTTATATTCTTCATCCTTAACTACCCATGTGGTATAAGGTTTACGTACTGACATTTATTCTCCTCCTTAAAGTGCTACTGGATCGGTAAATTCCAAATCCGATTGCAAAGCCAATTTCAATGTAAACTCGATGGCTGAATTTACGCCACCACCGCCCAACTTAACAGCGATTTGGGCAGAGAAATGCACTTTCGTACCGTCTGGATATTCCTGCTCAAAGTGGCGAGTAGCCTTGGAATCTGCGAGTTTACGCAGTGTTCGGTAACTAGCTTCCGCTTTCGAGTTTTCATACTTAAATTTGTACTCCAACTCGCCGGCGTCGCCGATACCAAATTCATATTGTTTAATGGGATCTGCTAAAGTAGTGTTTTCTACTTTTTCTGGATCGATACCAAGTTCAGGTACTTCTTTCAGACCTTCGAGAATTGCATAATCTGAGCCTTTGGTTTCGCTCATTTTTAGTTTAATTCCATTTGCTAACATGCATTAACCTTCCATTCTATATTGATACACGATTTGCGATTTAAGATCCAAAATACCCTCAAAACGCATAATCTTGTGCCGTAAATGTGTCGGGTCCGGTGTATCTACACTAGAAGTACGCTTCAGACCAAGCGAAGCGAAAATTTCATCAATCGCTACTGCCAAATCCGACGTACTATCATTGTGGAAAATATCCACCTTATACCTCAAATACGACATTTGTTCCTTATCATCAGTAATCTCACGAGGTCTGTTCTCCTCTTCAAGATAGATGATAACTGGGAAATTTTCCCAATCCTGCGGATATGTGTCCGTCACATTGTCCGTGATTTCTTTTAATTTTTTATAAATAATGGGCTTAATATTTATCATTTACTGACCTCTTCGATTAGTTTTCGTTTGACGTAGCGACTGATGTTCGCAACTACTCTTTTTTCGTTATCTTTCAAAGCGGGATAGAGATAGGGTTGAGCAACTTGACCGTACATTTTATAAAACTCACCGTGCTTAGGAAATTTATAAGACCCTACGTCAATTTGCGATTCGTGAACATACCATGGTGTGCTACGATAAGAAACACTGGCATCGGGAGATATGCCAGCATGGTTTGCAGCTCCTTTTGGACCTGTGCCAAACTCAACATAAGCACCATGATCTGATGTACTAACTACTTCTGCTCTAGGAGCTCTATCTGATTTTGCCATGCGAACTTTAATTCCCGGGCGTAAATCATCATTGTTTACGGGCGCTCGTAACTTAGCATCTGCCTGGACCACATTTTTAGCAGCGTTGTGAACAGCCGTACGCGTAATCTCAACCTGCCTCTGACTAGACAGGCGTTGGAGTTTAGCAATCAGATCATCTGCACCAATCAACTGCGACATTGTTCTAACTCCAACAGCTGATGATTGGTATATCGCTTAATAGAAATGACTTTGTGCGTCACATTCTCGCTATCAATGCAGAAGCCGTCTCCCTCGTTGATAACTGTGCTACGTTCCACTAAGCAATTAAGAATATATGCTAAACGTTGGCCGTATATTTCTGCCTGCATTTTCCCGCTCGCTGGCCATATCTCAGCCCGTATTTTTGTTGTAGTATCGCTATATACCGCTTTTTTTATACCCTCATTGCTAGTCACTACAGCCGCCTTACGAATCATATATGATTTCATCCGATTCCGCTTCAAACGCACGACCAGACACCCTTGCGAGCCTATGACTTCTGATTCCGTTTAAAACTGTTTCAGATAGCCCGTCCTTGTAGGACACAGACACGCCCCCTTCACTTCGTGATAACTCTCCCTCGCTCCCTTGGCGATTATACAATTCAAGCGCGATTTCCAATTGTAAACCTTCAAGCGTCGGGGTTAAAACAGTACGATTCGTTTCAGTCAAAATGATGTTTTTAGCCCTAGAAAGCAAAGACAAGAGAATTTTTAAATCACTCTCGCCTGTTAACATTTTTAAATCATCAAGCATGTAGACCTCCTATTTTGTCGGAGCGTCTGCCCCTTTTGGTTTTTCTTTCACTTCCTCAAGGTAGTCAGATACGGCTACGCCTTGGATTGCAGCATTCTTTTGCATCTCTGCATAACGTTCTGGGGCAATATCGATAACAACACCTACAGGATATCGATAACCGAGGTCATTATCTGTAAATTCTTTTTTTACCTTATAACGCATCTAGTGCCTCCTTTAGCTCTTCTTTTGTCATAGTGGAATAGCCTTCGATTTTCTTTTCTTTAGCCAAAGCCTTTAATTCCTTAAGAGACAAGTCAAGAGGTTTTCTATCCTCTTGAGCCTGTTTCTTATGGTGGCGACGCAATAACATACTCATTAAGCACCTCCGAATTTAACGACCTTTGTCGGGTCATAGAGATAAACACCGTAATGTTTATTTCCTGTAATAACCGTAGTGTTCTTAATGATATCTCGGTCGGTTTCAATCATCACATCACGTTTTAGCATGATCACAAAAGCGCCATACTTAGCCGTGTCCTCTGTCTCAGTAGCACTTGTAGATACTTTGACAAGGAAGCCTTTTCCTTCTTCAACTTTCTTAGAACGAACGATTTGGACGCCACCAGCTTCTCCGAAGGTTCCAGATACAACCATGTTTGCGCCAAGTTCTGAACCCTTAATCCACTCCTTGGCTACAGTTGCTTTCAACTTAATAGCATCTTTTGGATTGATAAGCGCTACATAGCGTGCATCTTCTTCATCTTCGAAAATCTCAAGCGCCTTATCAATAGCTTCAAGCGTTGTAGGCGCTTCTGCAACGTTCTGAGTAGCAGTTTTAGCCACCTCAACAAGATCATTATCGATTTTATTAGCGATTGCAAGACCAAGCTGGTGCACAGCTTGACCAATCGGATCTCCTAGACCAGATAAGACTGCCTCATCGGTAATTTCATACCCTTTTACAGCTTTCTTAATGGTCATGGTTGATTTCCCAGTTTCCAATTGGTCTAGTGGAATAGCTTCACCTTCTCCAATCTCGGTCGCATCGCCTGCATATTTCCAAGACGGGACTGTTAAGGTATTGCCTGGTTGACCCGCTAAAGTCGATTCGACATATGCGAGCGGTGTAAATTTGATTAGCTTATCCAGTCTTGCGGACACCATATCCGCCATCACTTCTGGATTAATCATCTGTGCTAATTTTGTTGTTCCTGTTGCCATTTATTTTTATCCTTTCAATTTAGCGTAAAGTTCTGGATTCTTTTGAATCAACTCATTGCGATCCTTGTAACCCATTTTGTCAAATTGTTCCTTTGTGATTTCGTTAGAATCAGCAGGAGCTTTTTTCATCGGTGCACCGCCTTTCATCTTGTCAGCTACACCTTTTTGTACAGCTACCTCCCAAGATTTTTGTAGAGCATCGATTGAATTGCGTACACTGTCAGCATCTGCGAGATTGACCACCTCCACTAGTTCAGACGGTAAGCCACGTTCGCTTAGAATCAACTTAGCTTCTGCGGTTAGCTCCCTACGTGCAATTTCTGCTTCACGGTCAGCAAGTGCCTGCTCACGCTTCTCAAGCTGATACTTCTGCTTGTCTTCTGCGTTCATCTTAGACAGTTTTTTAGCTTCATCTTGCTTTGTTTGAAACTGCTCCTCGGCTTCTTTGTGAGCTTTCGCAACTGCACGATTGACGTTCTGTTGAATCATCTCCGTAACTTCCGCTTGTGTGTACGTCTTTTCGATAGTTTCTTTGGTATCAGGAGTGCTAGCTTGCTCTTTTACTTCATCAACTACCGAATCTTTTGTTTCCTCTGCCATATAGGCACCTCCTTGTTTAAAGTCTTGTCAGACTGTAAAATCTTGCGCAGTTTAAAGCCTTGAGCATGTTTTGGGCAATAATAAAAACCGTTTGGAAATCTAGACGGTTTAAGTATTTTTGAGTAGTTTCAAGTAGTCTTTTCTACCAGTCAAGATGAGTGATCACGCTCCTAATCTTTGATTACTCGGTTTGATACCTTGGCATAGACATCCACATAAGTTTCTGCTTTATCGCCATTATGAGTTACTTCCGCATAGTCGCCACACTTTTCATCAGACTTGATTTGATTAGTGCTGACTAATGCTTTCCAATTTTGTAGGGTTTTGCTAAACCAAACTACAAAACAGTCTTCAGTCTTGATTTCACGACCTGACAGACGTGAAAATTCTTGAGCTGCCAATTTCTTTGCTTTTTCTAACATAATTTCCTCCTTAACGTTTCCAAAACGGTTTCTTAGTATTACTATTGGCCACTTGTTTTTCAAGTTTGTCAAATCTTGAATTAGTAGCCTGTGCATTGCGTTCAACAATGGAGCGTAACTCAGCGATTTCTTTAGCTTGTTCAGAAATCTTGTCATTTTGTTCTGCCACTGCGGACATAAGCAAATGCTCACGAGCTAGGCATTCTGCTAACTTGATTTCAAGCCACCGTTTCTTCTTGATACGTCTATTCATTGTGTACCTCCTTTCAGTTTATTAATTAATGATTGTACCAATTGAGTGATAAAGGCTGCCCAAAAAAGTAGCAGACATAGCGCTACTAAGGACAAAAATAAAAAGCAGATAAACTGCCATAAAACAACTAACCTGGTGTATCCTCCTAATTTTGGGTATAAGAAAAGCACCCGATTTCTCTAGGTGCTTAAATTATTTCAATGGATTTTATCTCTGATTCAGGAAATCCATAGAATTTCTTATCTAGTTCATTCTTGATAGTTAGCTCGTCTTCTTCCGTTTCGTAATCCTCTGCATCGCAAAAATAAGCTCTACCCTGGTAAATATTTCCTGTTTTAGTAAGTAACTTCACTTTCTTGTTGTTATATTGCAGTAACCTCATGACTACTCCTCGTGATATGTTGGTATCAAATGTGATCCAGTCTTTCCGTATTTTATTGTAAAGCCATTGATGTACTTTCCGGTATAAATATCTTTGCCAAGTTTTAGGTCTGCCGGAATATCAATCAACTCATTCCCTGTTCGACCATTCTCGCGATGCCTAATATTTCCTGTCATTTTATATTTCTCATACAAAGCATTTACATCCACACCATCATAAAAATAACTCTTATTCTTCCCAGTAGTGGATTGAATGTGTCTTGCTTGTTTTTCAGGATTTATTTTATCTAACCAAGTCCCATCATTAAACTTAGATTGAATATAAGACCAGTCCTTCAACCGCTCATATCCCTCTTTATCATTATACTTCAAATCAATATAGTCTTCAAGAGTTTTAGGCGCTTTATCTCCCAAAATCGCTTTGTACTTTTCATGCTGGTTATTGGCACGTTCAATTTTCCAAATGTCCAAGTTATCCGCCTTGTATTTTGGTTTGACATACTTCGCATACCAGTCTTTATACGTCATATCGCCTGGTACCTGGATAGTCTTACCTGTCTCTGGGTCTCTTGCGCTTCTGCTTGCTTTAGCTAACCATTCTAGGTCGTCTGATGCTATTGTATCCGACCGACACCACGGATGCAAAGGAGGATAGTTCTTGCCAGTTATCCGTTCGCTAACTTTGTAGATTTTGCCATCATGCTCTCGACAAATACTTGACGTTCTCAGGTCTAACGTCGCAAGAAAACGATAATATTCCACATCTGCTTCTTCATAAGCCTTCGCTTCCATTTCTGCATGGAAATAACTCGTTTCTGTTCGAACCAACCGTCGAGCATTTTGACTCCCTTTTCCGAATTGAGCTTCAATGACTTCTGCTATCTCATGTGCTGACTGACCTGTCAACAGACTGACCGCTAACTGCTTTTGCAGTTCATTCGCTAAGGTTTGAGTGTTGCCCCAAATCCTCTCAGAATAATTTGCTCCCAGCCAAGGCTGGCTCTGAATAGCTTTGATTTCTTCTGGATCAATCTTGTTAAATGCGAAAACAACGCCAGACTGTTGTTGTAAGTCGAAAATAGAATGGTAGTAAGCATCCGGGACATATTCGTCATAGAACGCTCTAGAAGCCTTGTTTTCAGCTTTATAGAGTTGGATGGATAAATTATCCACTTCACTCTGCAAAACCTCGTAGCGCTCAATTCTCGAAGCGTAGGGAGCTGAATCAAGCAAGATAAGCAACTGACGAATTTCTTCGCTATCAGTTGTATTCTGTAAAGCTAATTTTAACTCTCGAATATCCGACAGATTCTGAACTGTAGCCAGTATTCTCTTGGCTTCAACCTCGGTCAGTCCGTGTTCTCTACGATAACTATCAAAAATCTGGTCAATCTTAGATGTGATATGTCTACTTGCTAGCTTGTAGATTTCGTCGAGTTGCTTTGCGACCTGCTCTGCCTTGTTCATCTCTTGAACCATTCGCTGAGCTTTCCGCTTCTCCCAATACTTCTGATTGTCCATCTGTCACTTCCTCTTCATATAGCGAATTTTGACTGAACATCGGTTCTCCCTGAGGTTTCTCTCTCTCGAGTGCTTCAAGTTCTGCATCTGGATCTTCCACAAACGGGAGTAGGGAGATAAGCTGGCGCAAGCTAACTTTTCCATTAAGATTACTGATAATTTGAGACAATTCAAGAATATTTTTAGGTAATCCTCTGCTGAACTGTGGAACGATCGATTTTGCATTTTGGGCAATCTGCTCCATATTTGAATATTCCGCAAACAACTCTATACGCTTCCGTAATCCCCGTCTGTAGTATTGCTCCTTCGTTTTCGTCACCATTTCAAGACCCAATAACTTGAACTCCATAGCAACGCCCGAACTATTACCTGCGAAGTTCTCGTCGGTTAAATTCGGGATATGGCTGAATGTATAGATGTCCTCTTTAATTGCGTTGCGCAAGACCTCAACTGCATTTTCATCTAACGTGTTAGTCAAAAATTCCGCTTTTGCTTCTGAAGGCAACTCAAGCAAACCGTCCTCGCGTAATATCCGCATAGCCTCATGTGCCTCTTCCTCAGTATCCGCCAGCTGAGCACCATAAATTAGCAAAATAGAATCAATTGCTTGTTCCTTGTCATTCACTCGATTGCCTGCTAACGAATTATAAGCATCAATCAAACTAATCTGTTGTTCATAGTCTCCAATCGAGAACTTATTATTGCGATATTCGATAACTGGAATACTATTGAACTTGTGATTGCTTGCTTTTTCAATCGAGGCACTCCCTTTTGAATCCTCTTTCAAAGTCAAGTGATAATGCAGTCGCTCAGTTAATACTTCCGCTTGATAACTAATTGATTCATCAGTAGCATCTTTGATTTGATAATAATAAACTGCAAAGAGCACCTTCTGCTCAATAGAATCATCGTAAACAATAAAAGTATTCTCAGGTTCTAGGCTAACTGCATCTACAACATTCGCATCTTCTCGTATATAGAGATATTCGTAAGCTCTGCCATAAATAGACATGTTCAGTGCATTGTCACTGTCCACTTGGTCAATATCAGCCTCGTCGAAGGCTAGCAGTAATTTTTCTAAATCGGTATCAGCTGTATTCTGATATTTTATGCTACTCCCTAAAAAGTAACCCGTTGCAGTATCAGCAATATCCTTAGCGTGATTACATACCGTTTTAAAGTTTGGTTTACCTTTTCGGCGCTCATGTTTCAAAATATCATGTTTACCCAAGTAGTAATCTTTTAATTTTTTTAATCGAGAACTTTCTGTCTCATGTTCACGAATTAACTTGTAAATAAGTTCCTTATCAAGTTTCTGCTCGTCATATTTTTCTCTCGGATAAGTTAGAATCTGTTGCATATATCTCCTTTCTATAGTCCATACAAAGACTTACGTTTTACAGTAGCCTTAACATTTCTCATGTCATCCTCAAAAGCGTACCTCGTCGCATCAATTGTATGATTGTCTTTATCTTCTAATCGATTGCGAGGATTACCGTCTTTATCTGTTTCATAGTCGATATTTTCGAACTCTCTGGCGATATTAGGTGTGCGTTTTGGGTCTATGATAATCTCTTCTAAATCATCAAGCCATTTCTCGCCAAACTCTACTGAATCAGGTCCTTTCTTGACCTGTGTAACATAAGATATTCCGTATTCATAACGTAGTTCATCGTTTGACTTAGGTTCTACTTCTGCGTGTATTCTGTCACGCTGATAGCCTTTTTGCTTCAACTTCTCAGAAAGCATGCGATTGCTTATCTTCACGCCGTAAATTTCATCAACTGCGTATATCCGTCTGCGCTTTTTATCATAATGCCAACGAACGAAGGCTAGCGGATCGTTTGCGTATCCGTAATCTAGTCCATTTCTTATGTTATCAAATGAGTTAAATTCCTCATCTTTGATTTCCCGAAAAGTAAGATTATCAAAGGGTACAACCCCCGAACCAACAGCCTTCCCGAGATACTCCCATTCGTATCGAATCTGCGAACGCTCTTTAGTCGCCTCTGCTTCTTCTATAAATTCCTTGGCAATATGAGGATTGTCGAAATAGGTTGAGTGATGGACATAAGTATTGTCAGGCTGAATTACACTCTCGTATTTCTTGTTCACCCACGATTGTTTTCTTTTAGGTGGATTGTACGAAAAAAAGAACTTGTAAAAAAGTCCTCCTGGTAATTCTCCACGAAGTAGTGAGTTAGTAATGATTTTAACTTCGTCCTCAGTCTTGAACTCAGCCAACTCTTCAATCCAGGTAAACGCAAACGGGAAGCGACTGTCTTTCAGTGACTTAATCCGTTCCGGTTCTTGTGCACCTCGAAATATAATATAGTTCCCTCGTGGCAAATAGGTAATACGAAGCGGTGATTTATTGAAGCGAAAGAATGCTTCTACACCTTGCTCGTATATCGCCCACTTTATTTGTTCGTAGACTGATTGCTCCAGTGTGTTGTCCACCTTACGAATACAGACAGCATTGCCTGCATATCTCATCACTAACTGAACAAGTATGTGAGCAATATCTGAAGATTTACCAGAACCGCGCCCACCCTTACAGACCACGTTTAGATATCTTGGGCAAATAGCTGCGCTCCAAACTTCTCGAAATTTTGGAGGTAGCAATTCTGATAATTTTCTACTCATCTTCAAAGCCTCCAATGTCATCCACAAAAGTGACGCTTGCCACGACATCTGCCTCAACCTTATCCGTCCAAATCCTGTGCCGTTTACCTAGGAGCTCCGCAGCCTTGATTCGGTCTTTTGCGCCGACCTCTATGTCGTCTATGGCTTGCATCCCCTCACCTTGACCTCTGAGGATCTGCTCGGTCTGCTCTCCTCGCATAACCGAAGTAAGATAAGACAAGACTTCTTCCTGCGTCGCGACCTTTTCGGATTCCAGCTGTTTCAGTCGGTCATCTATATAGTTTTTAACCTTAGGATTTCTTAGTAATTTATGTCCTTCTACACTTGCAACCCTATCACTAGAAACACGATAACCTGCTTTCTTATAAGATTCAGTCGCATTACCTGAGATGATGTACTCATCTGCAAATCTCTTTTGTTTTACCGTCAAATCATTCAATTTTCCAACACCTCCAATCAAAAAAGCCACACGCTTGTGTGACTAAGTATCCATGATACGACCTAAAAAAATAGTTGACACATGCAAGTGCTCACCTTTAACGTATCACTACTATATGGGAACAGCAGGACTCGAACCTGCGACCGTACGATTAGAAATCGTATGCTCCTCCAACTGAGCTATGTTCCCGAAAACTGCACGGGTTGAATATTTCTAACCCTACCAGTTAAGGATTGCAGTCTATGATAATACCGAACCCAAGTTTGGACCTCTGGTCTCAATGACGTAAAAAGGGTATTATCTCACAGTGAACATTGGGAAGTCCTGCGATTCTTTTTGTTTTAACTACCTCTTGCCAATGTCATTCTTGGGTAGCTCTTGGGTAACTCTCCAGATGGCGACCTCCACCTCGTGCTCGCCAATCTTTCGACACTACCATTTTATCACTTAGAAAGTGCAAATGGTGCAAACTGTGCAATAATTTTATCCAAGCCTTTATTTTTAGCATAAAAGATGGCACGCCTGCTCAAGGGTAGTTCTCGTTCTATATCTCGAATTGAGTATCCATTGATATAGAACAGTCGCATAACTATATTTTCAATCGGGTCTTCCAAAGATTCGATCGCCCGAACAAGCTCGTCTCTCTCTGCATAGAGCTCCTCAATCTCCTTGTAGATTTTATCTGCCTTGTCAATAATCAAAACATTTAGCTCTTCAGATTTATTTTTCTTAGTTCCTCCCTTAGACTCATTTGAATAATGCTGTCCTCGAAGTATGCCTGATTTCAAACTGATAATCTCTTGGTGCTTCGACCGAACTTTACTATCGATAAACTGTAAACCTTTAAGACGTTTCTGAATCTCTACTAGCAATAATCTTCTCCTCCAATCTGTGCCTTTACTGCCTCAAGTAAGGCGTTTTGTTTTGCTTCTTTACCTTGTAGAATTTTTAAAACTCTTTCATCAACCGTATTTTGTGCCACCAGATGATGAACAATGACAGGCTCTGTCTGACCTTGTCTATCTAAGCGGGCGTTAGCCTGTTGATAGTATTCCAAACTCCATGTCAGACCGAACCAAACAATGATATGCCCACCCTTTTGAAGATTCAATCCGTGTCCAGCAGACTGTGGATGGCATAGGAGAATAGGAATGTCCCCCCTATTCCATCTTTCTACCGAGGTCAATTCTTCTGCCTGTGGGAATCGAGACTTTAGTCGCGATAGATCATGCTGATACTGATAAAAAACTAGAATCGGCTGACCTTGGCTATCTTCAACGATATTTTCTAAAGCCTCCAATTTGTCATCATGAATAGTCACCACGTTTTTATCGTCATCATAGATAGCACCATTGGCCAACTGCAACAACTTATTTGCCAGTACCGCTGAATTAGCAGCAGTAATCTCTTTGCCTTTAAATTCCAATACAAGTTCACTTTCCATCTGCTTGTATTCTTTGAGATTTGACAGTTTAACAGGCACTACGTTATCTGTTCGTTGTGGAAGGTTCAGATAATCTTTAGCTTTCATACTAACGCAGATATCATCTAGCTTAGCATAGATTTCATCTTCTGCGCCTTCTCGTAAAGCCCAACTGTAGACGATCGGACCATTTCGCTTGTCCGGTGTAAAATATCGCTCTTTGAATCGAGTTTGACTCGTCTCTAACCTCTCTCCCCGATCCATCAAATAGATCTGTGGCCAAAGATCAATCAAGCTATTAGGGGCTGGTGTTCCAGTTAGTCCGACTAAGCGTTTGATTTTCGGTCGTACTTTACGCAAAGCTCTGAAGCGTTTTGCTTTACTTGACTTAAAGCTAGACAACTCATCAATGACAACAAAGTTGAACGGCCATTTGATCTTGAAATAATCAACCAACCAAGCCACATTTTCTCGATTGATGAGATAGATATCCACATCTTCAGCTAAAGCCTTTTCACGTTGCTTAGGACTCCCTAGAATTTTTGTATAGGTTAAATCGAAGCCCCACTTTTCGATTTCAGTAGACCATGTCTCTTCTGCCACTTTCTTAGGAGCTATCACAAGAATTTTCAAATCCTCGCAAAAGACATTTTTTAGCTCATCAATCGCAGATAAAGTTGTTAGAGTCTTACCCAAGCCCATATCTAACAACAGTCCACAATAAGGATGTTCTAAAATCCAATCTCTGGCATATTCTTGATACTCATGTAGTTTCAATCTCTCCCTCCATCTCTAAAAGGGCCTTGTCTACCGACTCATAAGAATCCACAACCCAAACCTTATGCCCTAGCCGTTCAAATTTCTTATGGAGAATCTGTTGGCTCTTACGAGGCTTTTTACCGGGGGCTTTCACCTCGACAAAGAACACACCGCTCTGATTGATGATAATTCGATCCGGTACTCCTACCGTCCCTGGACTGGTGAATTTCAGGCACAGCCCTTTACATTTTCTTTTTAAGTAGTTTTCAATATCCCTTTCTGATTTCATTTTTACCTCAATAATGGGGTAACAAAATTTTTCAACTTATTATTTCTCTCTATATATTTTATATACACATACACCTTATATACTATATATATTATTTATATTTATTATATAGCTAATAGAGAAAAGATGTTACTTTGTTACCAATCATACCTAAAGCCTTGATACTATTGATTTTATATGGGTAACATAAAAGTAACAAAGGTAACGTTTTGAAAGGAATTTTCCTAAAATTCCCGGATTGTGGTAACAGAGTAACATCTTTTTTCAACTGATAGAATTTTTTGCAGTTTAGAATTTTTGTTACTCTGTTACCCACTTTCTCCCCATTCTCCAAAATGTTACCCCCGAAATGTTACCTAAAAATCATCTAATAGTTTGAATCCTGTCCAAGATCGTACTGGTTTCTTACCAATTTTTACAAGTTTATCTTCAAAGCCTAGCTCCCGCAATCGCTGAATAAATGTATTTTTAGCTAACGGTTTATACCCTGAATCCATACAATATTGCTTATAGGCTGGATAGACTTCCGCTACTGGCGCTTTATTATCTTTATCTACTGCGCACTCATCTTCTAAGAACATAGCTACAACATCGTTACCACGCTCCCACTTCTCGACGCTTTCTAGCATTGGTGTGCTCAAGCTGAAATCCTTCGTCTCTAATACTCGTCTAAGCCCTTCCATAGCCTTATTAAAGATACCTGGTATCTCTGCTACAATCTTATTTAGTGGGTACTTCCTCTTAATTTCTCCCGTCAAAATAGTATTCATCTCAAGGATCATCATTCTTCGCTTCAATCCTCCGCTGAAATCTCGCATTGGTGGTAACTCGTTCATGGCAAAAGTCAATTTTGCATAGTTGTAAAATGTAATCGGTTCTTTATTCTTTCTATCTGCATAGATAGAATCCTCGCCAGTCAACATTTTCAAGGTAGCACCATCTGCTAAATACTGAGGTTTTGCGTCTGTATCAAAGTTGGCAACTTTCCGGTACAAACTAATCTTGGCAAAGCGCTCTGTCATTAGCCCCTGCAAGGTGACCGCCGCGTAGCTATCGCCACCAATCATTTCTCGCAAGATATTGATAATGGTTGACTTACCCGTACCGCCTTTCCCTTGAATAAACAACATCTTTTGAATTGTGTACTCTCTGTAGAAATTGTAGCCGAACCATTCGTAAACAAAATCCATATTTTCAGCGCCTACTGTTTCCAATAGAAAACCGTCAAAGTGAGGGCACTTAGCCCCAGCTTCATACCTTACGGGGTGACTTGACCTTGCGTGCAACTCGGAATCAAACTGACCAACAAAACTATCTTCTTTTAAATCGTAGACACCGTTTGCTAGAACAATCTTATTTATATCGTTTTCCTTGAATACTTCCTTAGAAAATGCCTGTGCCTTAATCGCTACGATTGTTTCGTTGATGTGTCGAATCTTTGTTATCTTGCCTAATTTTTTGGTAGAGATATAGCTACGCAGGTATTCTTCTGCGTTCGGAATCCAAATTCCTTTTTCTGCCTCGTACCTCAAGAACTCCAGACCGTCATACCAAATCGGTACCTCACGTAGAATCTGTTGAGCTAGCAGATAACTGTTGACTTCGGGATTCCCCCTCTCGTCAATCTCAAGCCACTCCCTCTCATCTTCTATGCCCTCAGCTAACACTTCGTCAAAGTCACCAAGGGCTTCGTTCATCAGTTCTTCACGAATAGCCGGAAGCTCTGAGACCCACTCATTCATAGCCTTACTAGAAGGCAGTTTGCTAGTCGGAGTACCGTCTTTAGCATCTCCATCTAAATCGCCAAATTTGTGAATCCGTACTAAGTCATAGCTGTTGACCAGCCTATCGCCAACAGGATCTGTCCCGTGGTGACTGTAGGCAAATACATCATCATAGATAACCAAACCATTCGCCGTAGAACCTTCTACGTAGGTGTAGCGATCCGGCGTTGTTCCTTCTGCATAGACATCTGGCAGAAATTCCGCAATTGCTTGTCTGATGTCATAGTTTCGACAGAAGGTTCCAACTAGTCCCTTCTTGCTCAAGGGATCACCCTGCTTCTTCGCTTCTGATTTCCTTCTCACAGTATGTGTAGGACTTTCTGGCCAAAAGCTGGAATCTTTCCAATCCGGATAGGTCGCAAGCACCTCATCTACACTTAGAAACTCGGCATCGTTGACATCAAAGATAAAATCCGCATCCCTTGAGTGGCTCGGAAAATACATCATCCGCACACCTTGATAGGTCGTATCATCAAAGTTTCCCATTCCTAGCTGATTCGCTAAATAGCGAGCCACGGGTTCGTACTCATCTGGTAGCATTAACCTATCTGTCGGAATTACTATGCGGTATTTAGGGGCTTTGTGTGAGTGGCTGTGCGTACTATACAGCACATAGGCATAGTCTGCCATAAGCTCCAAACGGTCAAGAAAATCACCACTCGGGCTATCTGCATCTAGCGCCACAAGTGAACGGCTCTGAACATGTCCATTCTTGCGTTGTCCCTTTTTCAGCCATCCGCCCACGAACCCGCCAACATCTTTGACCCGACCTTTTTCGGCTCTTGACATTTTTTGGTATTCCGCAAAAGTCTCTTGCGTAACTGTAGGATTTCGTAAGCGTTCGACCAGCTCCTGCCAAGTGCAGGTTTCATTTTTCCATTTTTTTGTCGTTCTGGAAGCACCGACAGACAAGTGGATTTCTTTATTAGGGGCATATTTTATTTTCAATTCCTCCATACATCAATCCTTCTTATAATATTTTGTTACATAACCCTCGCTGTTCAGAGGTAGCCCCTCTGCCCAGTCCGGACTTTGAGCCATTAGATCGTTAATCGTCTCGATATTCGTCCCAGAACTTTCAACAATACATTCGTCATGGACGTGAAAGACAACTGAGTAACCTGCCTTTTCAAGCCTCAAGATAGCTTCTGCGAGAATGTCCCGGGCAGTTGCCTGTACGATATTCTCGACTAGCTTACCCCCGTATGTCTCCTGTTTTGTGAAGTAGGCTCTGTCTCCTTGTCCCTCGTAGATAATCCTATCCCCGTAGTCTCCAGCCTCTAGCTTTGCCTTAGCATAGGCAAGAGAGCGACCGCTCGGAAGCTGAATCAGTAAAAAGCCTTTTCGATATTTAAACTTTAGTCGTCCAAGTTTAACAACTGCTCTTGTTCGTATCGCTTTGATCGCTGCTTTCTGAACATCTTTCCAGAACTGGACGATCTTAGGATTAGCACGACGCCAGTCATCAACCAAACTTTGTAGTTCGTTTTCAGCAACTCCCATCTCTAAAGCTCCCATTTTCTTGAGAGCCCCAGGGCCTCCTTGGTAGCCAAGAGCTAGCTCTGCAATTTTTCCTTTCTGTCGCAGTTCCTTATCGACCTCTTCAATCGGAATGTGAAACATCTGACTAGCAGAAGCCTCGTAGATTTTGCCGTGTGTGGAAAATACATCCAGTCGCCACTTCTCTCCTGCATACCATGCAATAACCCTAGCCTCAATCGCGGAGAAGTCAGAAACATAAAACTCCTTCTCATCTTCTGCTACAAAGGCTGTCCTGACTAGTTGTTTCAAGGTATCATTCAAACTGTCGTAGAGGATTTCTACAGCGTCAATGTCTCTCTTTTTCACGAAGTTTCTAGCATCGTCTAAATCCTTGAGATAATTTCTCGCTAAGTTCTGAACCTGCACGACCCGTCCTGCCCAACGACCTGTCCTGCTAGCTCCATAAAATTGTAGCAGTCCGTGAACTCGACCGTCTGAACACACTGCACGTTCCATAGCTTCGTATTTCTTCAAGCTAGACATAGCTGTCTGAAGTTTCAACTCAAGCACTCTCTTTAGCTCTCCTGTCGCTGTTTTTAACGCAAGCTGAACATCAGCCTTTGTTAAACTATCGGGGTCATATCCATGCGCTTTTAACCACGGTAGGAGCTTAGCGCGACTGTTGGGATTATCAAGCCCTGTAATAGCTCTCAGCTCGTCAAAAAGCATTTCCATTTTGACATCTTTACAGTAGAGTGCTGACTGTACCAGCTTCTTATCAAGGGCAACTCCTCTATCGTTGATAGCCTGGTCAGCAGCATAGTAATCCCACTCCCGTTCATGCACTGGGAGAGCGGATAATTTTTCCGCAATAGCCATCTCAACCACAACGTCCTGACGACAGTATTCAGCGAACTTCTCCCATTTTTCAGGGTCATGTTCAGGCAGGTTTCTAGTCCTGCCACCGTTCGCCTTGGTCGGTTTACAGGGAACTGAGAAATACTTGATAAGGTTTTTTCCTGCTGTATCCTTTTCCTCTGCTAAATTAAGATATAGAGCACAGCGCTCAAGGCTAGCAGGAAGTCCCAGTTCCTGTGCATGCACCATAGTACATCTCCATTCCGCGGGGTCAAGCCGAACACCTAAATGTTTTCCAAGGCACACCCGTTCAAATTGAGCATTGAAAGCATGCTTAATGACATCATTTGAAAGGATGGCTTGTTTAATCTCCTCGGGAAGTTCTTCTTTTGTCAAGTCTAAACACTCCACATCGCCCCCGTCAAAAGAGTAGGCGAACAGCAAAATCTCAAAATCTGGAGCATCTACGTACTTATATACGCCATCCTTAATATCGTTGGACGAGAAAGTCTCAATGTCTATTGATAAATGTTTCACGTTAATCCTCCCTATCAACAGGGATAGCGAAACCACAATCAAATACCCATTTATAGCCTCGTTCAACTAGTTCACCATACGTAAAATCTGCATCTCCGTTTGTGGCGGTTACAGCAAATACTATCTTACTTATGTAGTCATACCCCTGTTGACCATTCGGAAGTTCTAGACGATAGAGCTGGTCAGCTGGTAATGAGTGATAATCTAATATTTTCATTTTCACCCTCCTGGATAACCTACGTATCGATTCATTTCTTGCAACTGCTGCGTGATGACTTCAATTCGCTGATGCATACTGTCAATCTGCCACTGTAGCCTATGAATTGTAGATAACATCATGAACAACGTAGTCAGCAACAAGATTGCAATGAGCATGATTTCTGATTTGATGTGTGTAGTCATTTATCCACCTCCAAACGTCGCTCTGATAGCTTCTGCAATGTAATCAAGAATATAGTATGTTAGTCCACAAATATAGAATATTATCCTGCCTTTGCTATCCTTAATGGTTATTAGAGGACATATCACCATCATCAATAATATAAACTGCTTATCAGTCATCATCTACCTCCTCAATAATATAGCGTGCATTATGTGCACCGTAATCAACATATGTAACACCGTTCTTATCCCAAAAACGCCACAAGTCAGTATGAGTAACACTTGACTTCTCGTCAATAAGTTTTCTTATTGCATCAAGCACTGCTTGCTTCGTGTCAAATTTTCCTTGCAGTTCTGGTTTTTTGTCGTTTATTTGGAAATATAGATTGTATATAGTTCGTTTGTAAGGTACCTCAAGTTCTTCATCTGAAAATTCTACTTTTTCTATATCAAAATGAGATAAGTTCATCACTCCACCTCACGCATAAACTCAGCATCGTCTTCTTCTGACATAGTAAATATGTAATCATATCGTTCAGAACGACCAGCTATGCTAAAAGTTAGTACTTTGCAACTATGGTTTGGTGATTGTAAAGCAATTCTACCGTCAGGAAATTCAATTATTTTTTTAGGATAACAACCAAGCCTGCCAAAACAATCAATATACTTTCCAATGTTTGCTCTCGCAACTTTTTCTGTTAATATTTTAGTCATTATTTACCTCTTCAATTTTAAGAATTATTTTAAACTCTGAATCTGCATCTAATCTGACGACAGCCTCCAGTTGATCGCTGTCAGCATTTATAATCATCTGCAATACTTCCTGCAATGTCATGCTGAAAAAGTTTAGTCTGTTCATGTCAAATGTTTCTTTCATCACTCCACCTCCATTAACGCCTCGCCGTTCGTGAACTCTTGCGACAGTCTTTGTAGTTCTTCGTCAGAAATATAAGTCACGCCTTTTTTATGAATTTGAGACCAAATTTGATTGTACATCTCATCTTGAACATTTAACCAGCCCCAACCATCACGAAAAAAGATACAGAGAACACCCTCACGAACAGAAAAGATTGTCAAATCTTTCTTTGACTTATAATTGATGCGAAATGGTCTGTATTCATCTATCATCGTCTGCCTCCTCGTTAGTTATTTTCAAAATAGCTTCTTGATAGATTTGTTCCAACTTATCTCCAAATGCGATGTAGTCCCCAATCACACATTATTGTCAAGGCGTTAACTTGTTCAAACCGCAATCCTTTTACAGGACCATGCGCTTCTAAATGGTCATGTACAGCTCCAGACAATTCAGTGCTTGAGATTCCCTTCGCCCTTTTAATCTCGCGCCATTCCATCACTCCACCTCCGCTTTCTCAAAATAAAACTCACCATCAAATTGCTCAATCGCTACAATGCCATACTGCATACCTAATCTAGCAATGAATGGTTGAGCAATTCTCTCATGCAGAGATAGTAACTTCTCTCTAAAATCTTCTAGGGTATGTGTTGACTTGTAAAAATTGCACTGATAACAGGCTGGCATATAATTGTCAATGTGGTCCTCTCCACCTAGATAGTGAGGATGCATGTGGTCCACTCTCAACGACTTTAAATCCAGCACCTTGCCACAATATGCACAATGATTGTTATATTTTGACAAGACTTGCTGTCGCATCTTTTTTGATATAGATTTTCTACTAGACATCACTCCACCTCCACAACTTCAAACATTGAATTATTGAATACATCACCAAATCCCCATGCTTCTAGCTCCTTTTTAGTGAAAATTTCATTATCAGAATCATCACCAATGCTAAATGTAAGGAGGTGGGTTATAGGATTTTCGGTAAGGGTATCGCCAATTACAAGCCCATCTTTAATTCGAACCCTATACTTTATCTCCTGCTCAACCTCAACTGCATCTAAACCATTTACGATCAAAGTCGCTAAAGCTAACTCTCTTTGACGATTTGTTTTATTATCGTTGTCGTATAGCCAAATCCTCAAATCTTCAGCTCCTGCAAAATCAGATTCAAAATCATCATCATCATAGAAATCACAGAACCACTCATCAAATCCGGAAAGTTCGTCCTTGTATTGGCTATAGTAGTCTACAGCTACTTGCGACACTTTGACTTTCGTATGCCCGTCCAACTGCTTCACTAGCTCCACAACGCAGTCTTTTGATACAACAACTTTCTTGTCAATCAAATGTGACGGCAACTGCTCAATTTTATTTAGTATTTCTTGTGTGTTCATGTTTACAATCCTTCCACATAATTACGAATAGTTTCAGAAATACTGTCTTCGTCAACAATATCCCGCAAAGTATATAAATCAATCAAGCCATTATCCTCAATTAAGTCATAGAGTTCAGCTTTTTCTTCTAGTGTTAACATTTCTTAACTCCTTTAATTTATTATTCACCTTAACTACACCTATTCCTGCTGATGTTAACTCAGGATTAGATGTAAAATAGTGATTCTGATTCATACGAGCAACTTCATTTCGACTTAAGCAAGCTAGATTTGAAATATCACAATTCGTCCTATCACCGTCCAAAAAAACAATTGAATGCCCTTTGGGTATTGGACCGTGGTATTTCTCCCATTCTTGCCTATGCAAGTACTCCCATTCATTAGGATCTGCTACTTTGATTCTCGGATAACCGTCAGTTGTATAGCGTATTGTTCCAATTGGAACATGGTTCGGCGGTTTATTTCCTTTCTGAAATTGACCACTATTTTGCGCCATATTAGGAAACTTCTTCCCTTTGTTGAAAGGGACGTGTCCTTTTGAGAAATGTCCTGTAAGGCCTGAGTGAAGACTATGATTTTTCCTGTAATTTTTAATCTGTTGCTGTGTCAGACTAAGACCATATCTGTTGTTTAAGAACTGAGCAAGCTCTTTTGCTGTTTTTCCCACTTGGATTTTTACCAGGTAATTGTGCTGTTCATCTGTTAATAACCTAGCCATTTAGCAACTCCAAATTAACATTGCGCTTGCCATTATAATCAGCAATCGTTTTCTGTGCATCAAGTATCAAGCGTCCATTGTCGATAATCTTCCCTGCGACATTAGAAATAGCCTTGCTTCGTTCAATTTCTTGCTCCAGTTGCTCTGCTGATAACTCCTCATCACCCAAACGCTCAAGAGTAGCGAAAAGGTGATTGCTTAAATCTGAAAGTTTATTTTGTGTCATTTTTCCAACTCCTCTATTAACCAATCCAAATGCTGCCGTGCTTTTTTCAAATCCTCAACACCATTTTTCTGTTGAAAACGCAGTAGGTACTTTATAACATTGCCCCAGCAATAAGCTGCCTTCCCTGCTAAATTGCCGATAAAATTATCGACAACTGCCATCGCTTCAAGACCGTGTTTACCTTGATAATGCTTCGGTTTTGTTACGTTGTTAAATTGTTCCATTTGCTTTTTCCTTTAAAATGAAGAAGAGAGGGGGAAATCCCCCCTTACAAGAAGTCTTCATCTTCTTCATCCTCAAAATCGTCATAGTCGTCCGTAGTATCTACGAATCCTCCCAGACTTTCGCCGTCGGCTACTTTTCGGCAGCCGTTGATTCCGAAGGTCACACCCTTGCTCCCACTAACATCATAGACATACGCGTTAATAGATACTTGAGCGTAACAACCACTGTATAATTCTTCTTCATTTTCAAGCGGTAGAGGTTTTCCATCTGCGCCTGTTCCTCGACTGAAGAGCTGAGGTTTACGCTTAGAGCTTACATTCATAAAGTAATGACCTGCGTATTCTGGGCGCTCATCTGTGTCCATTTCCTCATCACCGTCCCGGAGGGTCTGTTTAAGATTCTTAGGAATTTTATCCCCCCATTTCGCTTTAGCTGCATTCTTCTGTGCTTTCCTAATGAACTCAATCGTTTCCTTATCTTCTTTTGGGATTAGAATCAAAGCACTATACTTCGCTTCTTGCCCATCAAAAGCCTTAGGTTTAAAAAGATTTACAAAACTCAAACGTACCTTACCTGTTACTACTGCTGTATCATTTTTCATTTTTGCCATTAGTCAATTCCTCCAAAATCGTTTGTTGTATCGTTAAAAATTGGTCGCTTGTCACTATTCGGGACAAGGACAGGTTTTCCTTGCGGTTTATCAATAACTTCTGCTAGAAGTTCTGTAAAGGTCGACTTGCCAATGAGTTTTTCAAGAGCACCCATAGCCAGAAGTTCTTTCGGTTTATATATTTCATCATCAAACCCATTATCGTGCAAAATATCGATTGCTTTATCTTTATCCGTAATCACTCGAACGCTACGACCCTCAACTACTTTATAGCCAGGTATCTCTTCGCCAGATAGAGCTTGTTTTAAAGCGTACGCTTCTACAGACTCAAGCCATTTCTTAACTTCTCCCGCCCTATCAAGGATTTCAGCAATTGCTTCATCGTTTAAATAGAGAGGCTCTTTTAGTTCATGGCGATCTATTAGTTCCCAATTAGCTTGAGCCCTAGGCACTAACTTAGCAGCAACCGGTGACCACTGTAGAACCTTTTCGTTTAAGTCCCAGTCACCAATCCCCGCATCAGCTTGTGCTGCCATTGGTAGAACCACATTATCTGCCCAATAAAGCAACTCTTCTACAAAGATTTCAACCGTGCTAACGCTATCCAGCCTAGGTTGAACAATTGTCATGCGGATTTTATCAAAATCGTAAATCATATCATAGGTCGCATAGGCTCCAAGGGCATACAAACCCATCTGCGGGTTCTGCTTGGCAGAAACTGGCATACCCTTACCGTACTTCAAGTCGATGATTTCAATGACACCGTCAGACAGGATGACGACATCCGACGTACCAAACCCGTTTGGTACCCACTCAGAGAAATCAACTCGCTTCTCTAGTTCGATTTCTGCACTATCGTAGCTGTTGAAATGTTCCATGACAATATCTGTATAGAGTTCTGTCATCTCTTCCATTTCTTCGTTATAATAGTCTGTACCTTCTTTGAACTCTTTTAAGCGTTTGTCAAACTCCCGCTTTTTGATTTTCCCAGACTTGTACATTAGCTTAATTTCTGACAACTCGTGAGCCGCCGTTCCTTCTCTCGTGTAAACTGTATCCCTGCTTGGATACTCTGCTTCTAAGCGTGGCAACATCGGGCAATAGAGCCAGCGATGCGCACTTGAAGCTGATAACAAGGCGTGATTTTCAACAGGCATTACAATCCCTCCAAGCTTGCATAGAAGTCAGCGTATTGGTCTTCGCCCAATTGATCAATCTTCTTGATTCCCAAATCGGCGAGTAGCCCTTTAATAGCTTTAGACTTTTGTTCTTCCATTTTAGCCTTGGCTAACATCTTGATTTCTGCGAGAGTTACAGAAGGGGTATCATCTTTTGTTGCAGGCGTATCCTCGGTATCCGTAACCCCAACAGTCCCTTTCACATCGGTCTTCACAGACTTTGCGATATCGATACTGCTCATGATACGAGCCATCTTATCTGTAACCTCTTCAATCGTGTTTCCGGTAATTTTAATTTCAATCATCTTTTTACTCCAATCTATGTTATAATGGTTGTGTGTTATTATTCATGGCGGTCTTCTCTTAGACTGCCTTTTTAATTACAATCAAGTGCATCACCCCTTTCAAGCAAATCATTAACCTCTTGAAGGTCGTGAGCAATAGAAGCTCTATAATGAGGATTATTGTGTCTCCCCCAAATAAATTTCGGATGCTCGATTTCGTCCCACGTTCCATCAGATAACTCTACGTCAAGATAATGATTGTCACAAAGAGCTAGCTCTTCTTCCAAATAGAGTTTCGCATATTCTAAGTATTGCCTCATCTATTCACCTCTGTAAAATACAATCTGATTTCTTTAGAAAACTTTAGTAACATTTCGTCATCTGTCATGGCTTTGGCTCGGTCAACAAGGATTTCCAACATGTCCCAGATAGCCTGCTTAGCTGGATCCCTGTCAATTTCGTTAGGCAGTTCAAACTCATCTGCGTAGGTAATACCACCCCGTGAATCCTTTATCACAATCCCTCTTTTATGGTCGTACCAAACACCCTGCTTAACGGTACCATAGTCAAAACCGAGAACTTCAGTACACGCCTTTAGCGTGCTTCCTGGGTGTTCCCTAAAATAATTTCTAATCTGTTCAAACTTACTCATTTTTCTTCCTCCCCCATAAAAATTCTCTCCACGAAATCGTAGCGTCTTTAAATTCCTGTTCAGCCTCTTTCTTGAACTCTCTACGCTCGTCATCATCTGTAAATAGTCTAGTTGCAACTCTGTGCCAGAACGCTTGTCTCGTGATATGGCGCTCTAAGAAAGTCTGACTAAACTTAAAATCGTTATTCTGGTACAATGCTTCGTATTTTGTAGCATCGTTTAGCTCCGGTAGCTCAATCCATAACATTAATTTTAAATCCTGCTCTAATGCACTTATCTGATTGGATAAGATCCCCAGTGACTGGTGTTTTTCGCCATTATCCGCCTTTAACAACTCTTTTTTTTATCGAATCTAAACGAGCAATTACTTTTTCAAATGTTGACATTGTTATTCCTCCACTAGTAGCACAAATACCGCTGAGGTATCTACTATCTCATCGACCAATGTATTATCTCGATAAGTTGATTCTACAAGTTTCTCTATCTCAGGTTGAATGCTTGTAATTTTATGATCGCCATGAGTCTTTAGGTACTCCCATGCACCATACCGACTCCCCTCTATTTCAACCTCTACATCTCCTGTCCTTACGACATCTAAAAAGTGTGATAATTTAACGTACATATTTCTCCTCGCATTTCTTAATAATCTTTCTTCTTTGCTCCTCTGTCAGATGACTAGCTAGAAACACAGTGTCTCCCTCTACCCAATAGAAGCCTCTTGAGTTCGTTAGGGTGTCTACTATTGTGACTTTCATACCACCACCCCTCTCACATTTTTAGCGATTGATTGTATTGAATCCAAACCTGCTTTTAGTAGCTTATTCTCTTCTCTGAGTTTTTGATTCTCAGATTTGAGTGCAATGTAGTCTTCTTGGGTTACTTCAATCATTAGGCTAATGTCCTTTCTATTTCATCTAAGTTATACACAACTTCCTCTGCCTCATCTAACCCCTGTAAAATGAGCTTGATAAAGCATATAAACTTGGACTTCTCGTCATTCGACAATTTGCTTTTTCGTACTTGGTCAATCAAGTAGTCTGCGCATAGTTTTCTAAACATCTTTGTTCTCCAATTCTCTTAATTTCTTCGTTAGATAAAATCCACGGGCAATCGCTAGAAAAGCTACCCCAGCCATTGCGTAGAATCCGAGTGTGAGCATACTCCTATCCTCGCTTCTAATTTCAAGTTTTCCAGCATTTCTGCTAAGGTTTCTTTCTTAGCCCGATACCGATTTCTAGTTTTCCACTTCACAAACAACCTGAACCCTTCATAATTGATAAATATAATTCTGTGTGTCGGGTTGTCTATGAATTGTCTAAAATCCGGGTGCTCCCTCATTTCAGATGCCCATAGTTTCGCTGTCTGTTTAGACAGCCCCTCCCAGCGTTGCATTAGATGTTCATAGTCACCGTGTGTTGCTTCCTCATTGACACCAACAGGCTTGTACGTAATCTCTGCCTTAGGCATAGCTTTTTCTCCTTTCATGTGATATAATCTAAGTAAGTTTTTTTGTAAGTCACTGTTTATTCAGTGGCTTTTTTGTGTTTAGGCAGCGTCGTCCTGTTCAATTAGTGGTAAGATTCCTTTTTTATTCTTCAATAAGTCATAGATGAACAACCGACCTTTCTGTGTCCAGTAAGTGTGCATCTTGCTATGCTCTGCATCAATCGTATGTGTTTTGGACTGGGTGTATCCCTTGCTGGCGTACTTCTGATATAACAGCCACGTATTCCCCTGCTTAAACTGAACTTTCAATTCACGTAGGATTTCATTCAACCACTTGGCACTTTTACCGTAATCCTTAGCAATGACTGAGATAGCTACGAGAGATTCACTTTGTAAAATCAAATCGTAATAGCTAGCTTTCGGCTGCAACTCTTGGATAATTTGGTTCTTCTGTGCCAATTCTTCCTGCGCCCGCAAACGCAACTGTCGCTCTTCTTTCAAGCGCTGAAACGCTGCAATCGCCATATCGGGATTGTCCAATAGATCATCTACTGCAAACATGCCGTGCTTGCGAATATTTGGCAATACCTCTGACGTGACCCAGCGTTTGAACTCTTTGGCTTGTGGAAGTTTGCTGGATAGTATAAGTGAATATAGACCAGATTCGTTGATAATAGTTTGCTCTCTCGTTTGACCTGAGGTACTGATTTGGTACTTCAGCCTATCATCTTCATCGACATGTGCATTGATGTCGCGGCTGCCATTCTTGTACCCCAAAATATCTGCCACATCTTTACCAACAAACCAGGGCTCGTTGTTAATGTCTACTGTACGGATTTCTCCAAATTGTTCGTTAGTAAATACTTGTAATTCCATACTGTTTTCCTCCCTATTCTTCTAGCGTTGTCCAGCTTTCATCAATTCGTAAGACATCACACACTTTATTTTTCAATCGGTCACTGCCTTTTCCATACTTCAATAACTCAGTGATTGTTGGTGATTTTACGCCCACTGCCCGAGCCAACTGAACATTTTTCCAACCCAACTCTTCCATTTTTTGCTTAACTATCTCTAGCCAATACTGTTGTTGTCGTGACATGCCAATCCTCCTTTCTATTATTTTTTTAAAAGTTAGCTAATTTCTTTATAAATTACTTGACAATTATCAATCAATAGATTAAAATAAACCCATAAAGAAAACACTTGATAAAACACAGTTCAATCAATATAATATGCACGCCAATGCTTTATTTTTTTGAATCAGCTTTTAGCTTGTGTTTTGCTAACTCTTTAACTTACAAGAACTATTGTAATCTATAGATTAAGTTTTGTCAACTATTTTTAATCGAAAAATTACAGTATTTTTTGTCAATCTCTTAGAAAGGTTGATAAATCAATGTTTCCAACATTTGAAATAATCAAAAATTTGGCTGAGCAAAAAGGAATTTCGTTAAATCAGCTGGAAGAAAAATTAGGATATAGTCGTAATACCATATACAATATGAAAACGAAAAAACCTAACGCCGAACGAATTTCTGAAATCGCTGACTATTTCAACGTCTCAACAGATTATCTATTAGGAAGGACAGATAATCCCAATGTAGCCGGTGATTCAAATGAAACTTTTAGTATTAAAGGCCGAGCAATCGCTCGTAAGTATGACAGCTCTAGCCCAGCAAAACAAAAGTACTACGATAAGATGATTGCAGCAATGTTTGAAGATGACGAGGAGGACGATTGATTGGAAATCCCCTCTGCTCCTCGCTACAAGTTTGCCACTCAGATGGCATTGAACACTTTCACATACTTTAACGTACTAAATTTCCCAGTTGATATTAAGGTTTTAGTAAAATCAGAAGGTATAAAACTAAAAAAGTACTCTGTCATAGCTAAAAGGCTTGGCATTACTTTGGAAGAAGTTTGCGAAGAATACCAAACCGAAATGGCCTATATCTTCAGAACTGAGGACGGTAGATATTCAATAGCTTATAATGATACCCATCCGGACTACATAGCCAGATTCAGTATAGCGCACGAACTAGGGCACTACGCGCTAAGGCACCTAGAAGACTTTGACGAGACCATACTCAGATATAGAGGAAGCGGGCTCACGGAAAGCAAATACCAGGTCTTGGAAAGAGAAGCGAATTGCTTTGCTAGAAATCTACTTTCACCAGCACCTATAGCCGAAGTTGTCCCAGTAAAGATATATCAGACATATTTCGGCATTGGGTATAAAGCAGAACTAACACGCATAGGGCGGCTTGGCTCTGATAACTACTATACAAAATTGCTGGACAATGATATTGATAAAAAGCATTTTGCAAGGCTACGAAAAAAGCTAAAATATGCCCATCAATGTAGTGTTTGTAATGGTGTATGCCATAAGAAGAATATTCAATTCTGCCCTTTTTGTGGGGAAGAGAGCCTCAAACAACTATCGGTACAGGAGGCAATCAATTTAAATTTAAAAGGAGATTATGTGAAATACTCATCTATCGAGCTTAATAAAGATAAATTCCCTTTACAATGCCCTCGATGCGAAAACGAAGACATTAATAGCACGGATAAATTCTGTCAAATTTGTGCTACTTACTTAAGAAATATCTGTATCGGCCACGGTCCATTCGTGGAAAATCCGTTTGGGCCATACGCAAATTTCTCCCTTTCTAAGGAAGAGGGCGGGTGTGGTAAGTCTTTACCAGGTTTCGCTAGATACTGTCCAGATTGCGGGGGACTAAGCTCTTATTTTAACCAAGAGCTACTAAGATTTTGGGATAGCGAAAAAGAAGAAAAAGAAATGTTGGGGGAACTGCCCTTTTAAAACTCTACCCCACACTCCCGAATAATCGGAAAAGTTGTTGATGTTTATAGAGAGGGGTAGAAAATATGAGAAACATCAAAGGTTTACTAGTAGAGCTAGAAGAACTAATCCGTGATGGAGACTCGTTGGATCAAGCGCTAAAAAAACTGAAAGAGAAGTACAACCTTTCAGATAAAGAAATTAAAGCCCTTGAGAAAGAATATCATCAAAACCTTGCTGAAGCTCTATCGAATTTCCCAGATTTAGGCTCTGAACTAGGATTATAAAATAAAAAACTCCCCACACTCGCAACCGCCAAGTCTGAGTGTGAGGAGAAAAAAGGTTTATAGTAAGAACCTGCTTTGCAGTAGGTCTCTTTACTATACCCATTTTACCAAGAAATGAGGAAAAAAGCAATGTGGATGGAAGAATTAAAAAACGGTAAGTATAAATATTTTGAACGGTATAGAGACCCTTATACAGAGCAATGGAGACGAGTTTCAGTCACGCTTGATTCAGGTTCAAGTAGAGCAAAAAAAGAAGCTCAAAAGTTACTAGATGAAAAAATAAGAACCAGAGTCAATTCTCAATCCACATCAGACATGACCCTGCAAGAGCTTTACGCTCTTTGGTTTCCATACTACCAAAAAATTGTCAAGCGCAATAGTTGGATAAAAGTTCCCGCTATGATGAGCCATGTCTTCAAAGTCATAAGCCCTAGCGTAAAGGTGAGAAATGTAGATGTAACACTTGTAGACAAGCTCATCGAAGATATGTATATTTTTGGCAACTATTCTCTCAACTATAGCAAACAGACCCGAACAACCCTCTCAACTATGTTAAACTTTGCTGTTTCTAAACAGATAATTGAGAATAATCCTGTCTTAAAGACAAGAGTAATTGCTAAAAAGCAAGAAGAGGAGCGGATTCAAACTAGAATCGAGGACAAGTACCTTGAACGAGATGAGGCAAAGAAAATACTTGAACATTTATATTCTAATAAGCGAAGAAACACCCACGCTAGATTTAGTGAAATATTACTGCTCACAGGTCTTCGCTATGGAGAGTTTCAAGCAATGCAACTAAAAAATTATGACGGTCATAGCTTAACCGTCGAAGGAACACTAGATTACACTTCAGTAAAATTAGAAGAAGCTCAAAAAACCTCTCCTAAAAATCTCTACTCTCGCAGAACAATTGAATTGCCAAATCGTGCCATTCATCTTATCAATGAAATTATCCTAGAAAATAAATTGATGATACCCGGATATAACGAGGATTCTTATATCTTTCTAGCAGATCACAAGAGAGCTCCGTTAGCAATCCAATCATTTAACGCCGTACTCCATTCCATCGAAGCCGAGCTAAACTTACCAAAAAAACTTACCAGTCATATCTTTAGGCATTCCCATATATCCTACTTGGCCGAATCAAATGTACCACTCAAAGCCATCATGGAACGGGTAGGACATGCCGACCCCGAAACTACTCTCAAAATCTACAATCATGTCACCAAGAAATCCAAAGAAAAGGTACTAGCTGTTCTGAATGAGATGTAAAATCCTTGCCCCTTCTTTGCCCCTTCTCTGTAAAATAGCAACCAATACAACAACAAAACCCTTGATAATACAAGGGTTTTCTCAATTTCTACATCATACCACCCATCATACTTGGATCCATTGCTGGAGCTGGGGTAGCTGGTTCTGGTTTGTTGGCAACAACCGCTTCTGTTGTCAGAATCAAGCTAGCAACGCTGGCTGCATTTTGAAGGGCAGAACGTGTCACTTTGACAGGGTCAATGATTCCTGCCTCAATCATATTGACCCATTCACCAGTCGCAGCATTGAAGCCTGTTCCTGCTTCTGAGTTTTTCAAGCGATCAATCACGATGGAGCCTTCAAAGCCCGCGTTGAGAGCGATTTGACGAACTGGCTCTTCCAGAGCACGTAGGACAATATTACGTCCTGTTGCTTCATCTCCCATAACCTCAAGGTTTGCAACAGCATCCATGACATTAACAAAGGCTGTCCCACCACCTGCAACAATACCTTCTTCAACGGCTGCACGAGTTGCGTTAAGGGCATCTTCAATGCGGAGCTTCATTTCTTTCAATTCTGTTTCTGTCGCTGCTCCAACCTTGATGACAGCTACACCACCTGATAACTTCGCCAAGCGTTCTTGCAATTTCTCACGGTCAAAGTCTGATGTCGTTGTTTCAATCTGTGCTTTGATTACAGCGATACGATTAGCAATCGCTGTTGCATCGCCCGCACCCTCAACAATCACTGTTGTATCTTTATCAACGCTAACTTTAGAGGCTTGACCAAGTGCTTCAATAGTCGCATCTTTCAACTCAAGACCAAGATCATCTGTAATGACTGTACCACCTGTCAAAATAGCAATATCTTCAAGCATAGCCTTGCGGCGATCTCCAAAACCTGGCGCTTTGACAGCCACAACATTAAAGGTACCACGAATCTTGTTCAAGACAAGAGTAGGTAGTGCTTCACCATCCACATCATCTGCAATAATCAGTAGAGGACGACTGCTTTGGAGGATACTTTCTAGTAACGGTAGGATTTCTTGAATATTTGAAATCTTCTTATCCGTAATCAAGATGTACGGATTATCAAGTTCTGCTACCATTTTCTCATTATCCGTTACCATATATTGAGAGAGATAACCACGGTCGAATTGCATTCCCTCTACAACATCTAATTCAGTCTCCATCCCTTTAGACTCTTCGATGGTAATCACACCGTCTTTGCCAACTTTCTCCATGGCTTCACTGATATATTCCCCAACTTTAGCACTACGCGAAGATACAGCAGCTACTTGGGCAATCGCCTCCTTATTTGCAACCGGAACAGAATTTGCTTTTAAGGCTTCTACTGCGGCACGGACAGCCCTTTCAATTCCACGACGGATACCGATTGGATTTGCTCCTGCGGTTACGTTTTTTATCCCCTCGCGGACAATCGCTTGGGTCAAAACAGTTGCCGTTGTGGTTCCATCACCTGCGATATCATTGGTTTTGGAAGCAACTTCTGACACCAATTTAGCCCCCATATTTTCAAAATGGTCTTCTAATTCAATTTCTTTGGCAATTGTTACACCATCATTCGTGATAAGTGGTGAACCAAAGGCTTTTTCAAGTACAACATTCCGTCCTTTTGGACCCAAGGTTACCTTTACTGTATCTGCCAAAATATCAACACCACGTACCATACTACTACGTGCATCTGATGAAAATTTAATCTCTTTTGTCATTTTTGTTCCCTCCTTGATTATTCAACAATCGCAAGAATCTCTGCTTCACGGACAAGCAAGAGTTTTTCGTCACCATCTGTTACTTCAATACCTGCATGATTTTCCAGTAAAACTCGATCACCAGATTTTACACCAGATGGGACCAATTCTCCAGTTAATGTACGAACCCCCTCACCAACAGCAAGTACCTGGGCTATTTTAGTAGTTTCATGTGCATGTCCAGCCAGAACAAAACCACCAATTGTCTGTTCTTCTTGCACCTCAACTTTCACGACCACTCGGTCATTTAATGGCTTAAGCATATCATACCTCCAAAATACATTCTATTTTAGCACTCATAGTCTATGAGTGCTAATTTTTATTGTCTTTATTATATCATTTGGTCAAAAATAGTCAAGAGAATTTTATTGCCTTTTTGCAAATCAGCCCCAAGACCGATACTTTCATCAAAAGTTTGGAGTAGGGCATCCAGCTCTCAACGTTTTATCGTATACTCATTTCATTTACCTTTTATTCCTTCGACAATTGTGGAAACTTCGTTTCCTTATTTCCAACTTCCAATCATCTTCTAGATGATTGGAACTCGCTTTGCCGTACTCTACGATTGTTACTGACTATCGTCAGTATGATTTCCAACCTTCAACAGTCATTAGACTGTTGAAGCAGCCTGCAGCTCCTTGCCTAGTACTAAAAGCAAACAAAACAACTGTATTTTAGTCTATATTTTGAATTCAATTGAATTCAAATGAAAAATCTAGAAAGAAGATGAAGCGGCTGGATAACAGAGAATCCCTTCTCCAATCCCCTATTTTCTCTCTATTTTCTTTTTCCCCTCATATCTTAAAGGATACGGAAAAGCAATTTCTCCTAAATCACACTGTTTATCCTATTCCTTTTAAAAAGGGGCCTCTTCCTCTAACACCAAACCAGCTATATCTTCGGTCATATTATTCTCACGCATAACACGTTGAGCTCGGCTTTCTAGTAGTTGAAAGGACTGACCTAGGACTTCTGTTATATATTGGTTTTGACCATTTTTTTCATATTTTCGCGTACGAAGCTCCCCATCAATGGAAACAAGGCTCCCTTTTCCTCCATAAGATGCCAATATCTCAGCCAACTTACCCCAAAAGACAACTGTAATGAAATCAGCTTCACGCTCACCTTCCCCAGTTTTAAATCGGCGATTAACTGCTACTGTTACTCGTGTAACCTGTTTGCCACTCGCTGTCTGATTCACCTCAGGCTGGGTCGTCAAACGACCAATCATAATCACTTTATTATACATTTTTATCCTCCTACTAACCTATTCGCAAAAAAGAAACAAAAAAAGTTGGTTGATCCAACTTTTTTATTTATTTTCTATTATCCGTGCCAATGTTTTTCAGGATCAAAGGCTACTCCTACTATTGCACTTGAACTTAACTCAATAATCCCTCGTTTTTGTGGTGCATTTGGAAGTTGTAACTCCCGAGGACTGCACATCATTCCAAAGCTCTTTTGGCCTCGTAACTCACCCGGAAAAATCAAGCTACCATCTGGCATCATCGCACCCGGCAATGCCACAATTGTCTTTAAACCAAGAGCCACATTTGGGGCCCCTGCAACAATTTGAACGGTCCTATCTTCTGCCACTTTGACTTGACAGATATGCAAGTGATCACTATCTGGATGAGCAACCAGTTCAAGGATTTCTCCAACAACAAACTTCGGCTCACAATCATTGACTAACTGCTCTGCAAAATCTTCTTGTTGCAATTCTTGATTAAGAATGGCAACTTCTTGATCTGTCAAAAAAACTTGGCCTCTCCCAGCAATATCAAATAAGTGGGAAACCTGAAAGATATTCCAAGCAACTGTTTCTTGACTATCTAGCCGAAAGATACGTGCCACATTCCCCTTCCGCTCAGCAGCTACCTTGGCATTCTTACTATCTGAAACGATAATCATCAAGACATCGCCTACATGTTCTTTATTGTATGTAAAAATCATTCTTTATCCCCTCACACCTGCTAAAAAATCATTGATTTCTTGCTTGGTCTTACGCTCACGATTGACAAAACGACCAATCTCTTTTCCCTTTTCAAGCACCACTAGGCTTGGAATCCCAAATACATTCCACTCCTGAGCCACTTCTAAATACTTATCTCTATCCACTAAGACAAATTGAAAATCTGGATTATTTCTTTCAATTTCTGATAAAAAAGGCTTGATATAGCGACAATCACCACACCATTCTGCAGAAAAGAAAAAGACCTGCTTGCCCTCTTGTTCTGCTAAATGAGCTAATTCTTCGATAGTTTCTGGAATAATCATATCAACTCCTCCTCATACAAAATAATTCCAGCCTTATTTTCAAACAAGTAGACCCGCTCATCCTCCATGACTACCCCGCCAACTAGACGCTCCTTGCTTGATCCCTCTTCATTGACAAATACTGTAGCAATCTCGCCATACTTCTCAAAAAATGCTCGTACCTGCTGAAGTGCCTTGACTTTTTTTCGCTCTTCATACACCGCCATCAAGTATCGTGCGCTCGCTACGAGAACACCTGCTCCAACTACACCTGCTAGTAAGGTTGCTTTTTTCTTCTTCATACCCAACATTTTACCATAATTCATGATAAAATAGTAGCTAGGAGGATCAATTATGACATATTCTAATTTATTCGAAAAAATAAAAGAAGTCACCGAACTACAAGGTATCGCGGGTTTTGAACATGAAGTGCGCGATCATATTCGCCACAAAATAACTCCTCATGTGGATCGCATTGAAACCGATGGTCTAGGAGGTATTTTTGGTATTAGAGAGACAGACCAAGTAGATGCACCGCGAATCATGGTTGCTGCTCATATGGATGAAGTCGGATTTATGATTCGTCAAATTAAGGCCGATGGAACTTTCCGAGTAGTTGAAGTCGGAGGTTGGAATCCGTTAGTAGTATCCAGTCAAGCATTCACACTCCATTTACAAGATGGTCGCCAAATCCCTGCCATATCAGGTTCTATGCCACCTCACCTTTCCCGTAATAGCCAAGGTGGTGCTGGACTTCCTGCTATCAGTGAGATCATCTTTGATGCAGGCTTTACCTCAAAAACTGAAGCTGAGACATTTGGTATTCGTCCTGGTGATCTTCTCATCCCTAAAAACGATACAATCTTGACAGCAAATGGGCAAAATATTATTTCAAAAGCTTGGGATAACCGCTTCGGAGTGCTGATGGTCACTGAATTGCTCGAAAACCTATCAGGCAAACTATTACCAAATCAGCTAATCGCAGGGGCTAACGTTCAAGAAGAAGTCGGTTTGCGCGGTGCACATGTGTCTACAACTAAGTTCAATCCAGACATCTTTCTGGCAGTTGATTGCTCACCAGCAGGCGATATATTTGGAGAGCAAGGCAATATCGGAGACGGAACTCTTTTGCGTTTCTATGATCCAGGTCATATCCTCTTAAAAAATATGAAGGATTTCTTACTAACAACTGCAGAAGAAGCAGGGGTCAAATTTCAGTATTATTGCGCAAAAGGCGGGACTGACGCAGGTGCTGCCCACTTAAAAAATCACGGAATTCCATCTACAACAATTGGTGTTTGTGCGCGTTATATCCATTCACATCAAACACTATACAGCATGGATGATTTCTTACAAGCACAAGCATTTCTACAAGCAATTATCAAAAAACTTGACCGCTCAACTGTTGAGCTAATCAAGCATTACTAATTCGCTCGTTCAATATCAAAAAAGGGCTCTATAATTTCTGTAGTGGGTAAATCCACTGTAGAGATTATGGAGCCTTTTTGAGTATAGAAAAAAAG
>NZ_JBUEQR010000029.1:0-17832 GCF_054968985.1 Streptococcus sp. 1F3
TTGAAAACTTTAAAAAACGCATTTTGATTGCTTTAAACGTAAAGAAAGAGAGAACCAAGTTCGTCCTCTCTAGGTGTTAGCTTTTCATCTACCCACTACAGTTGACAAAGAGCCTTTTGATTTTAGTCTATCACTTTATTGAAAAACAAAAAGACCCTATCCAATAAATATTGGAATAGAATCTTAACTTAATGACATTGGCCCAATGGCTCACTTTTTTACGGAGAAGAGGAACTAGGAAACATGGTTTGGTGTGGAATTACAAATTGTTTGGGCTCTTCTCACTGCGTGCTTTAACCGTCTAAAGATAGACTTGTTAAAGATTGGAAATAAAACGAGTGAAACTCGTGTCAAACGCTCTCGTATCGTAATTGAACACGCCCTAAACTCTGTGTAAAAAAGATAAACTTTTGCTAGACGCAAGCGTCTTCGCAAAGTTTCCTATTTTTACTTTGAGTTCTTAACGGGCTTTGTATCTTTGTTTAATTGAACTCAGACTAAAAGCTCGGAAAAAAGCTCAACGATGAATAAAAGACAGAACTTGTTTAATTGGCGGTAGCTAGCTGGCTATTTCCTACATTTCATTGGTGACTAGCCTAGCTAGCTTCGCTGGGGTCTCGCAACGAAGTTGCAAGCAACTTCTGCTCGGCCACCTATTTTTCATTCGCTTTTTTAACGCCCTTTGTATCTTACTTTAAACCAATGTTCTTTTCTTTCAGCTGCTTAATCGTTGCTGCTCCGATTCCTTTCAAGGCAAGCAGGTCTTTTTCTGTCCATGTTGCAAAATCAGCTACGTTTGTGATGCCTGCTTGGTAGAAAGTTTCCAAACGACTAGCTGGAATCCCCTCTAATTCTGGTAGAGCTTGGAACTCCTCTAAACTTGTAGTTGCTTGTTCTTTCATATCTGCTACTACTTCCTTGACCTGCTCAACCGCTTGCTCCACAACAGTTTCAGCAACATCAGCAACCTGTCCCAAACGCTCACGGCTTGCTTTTTTCAATTTTGCCCATTCACGTTTCAATGCTTTCTTACGGTTTACTTTTTTCTTTGCCATTTTTCTAATCTCCTTTAGTATCTGCCTTTTAGGTTAATAGTGTCTCTGCCCAAATAATTCATCTGGTAGATCATGGAAGCCTTTGCCAGCAGCATAGTTGGCAAACTTTCCCTGAATAAAGCGATAAGCGTCAACCTTACTCTCATAGCGAATATAGGCATCTGCCGCCCGTTCATCTTTATCTTCTTCTAAGACACGACGGCTTTCTTCCATAGCCATTTCATTGATCATCACCTGAGTATTGACCCAGGCTTCGAACTCCTTTAGAAACTCCTGCTCATAAGTCATTCGTCAATCCTCCTACATAAGGGAGGATTCTTTACCAAAATAAAATAATTACTCGGATTCATACGTCCACCTTCATATATTTTCCCCCATTATAGCACATTCTAAAAGGAAAAGGGAGAGAAAAAGAAAAGTTTACAAGTAAAAGTGCTTTTTATCTCTTATATGAAAAAGGAAGTTTTGGCAAGCAAAGCAAACCACCTCTTCCTTTTGGTTGCTATTTATAATTGAACACAAGCAAAAAGCTCTCGTATCCTATCTCACTCCCACTCAAATTTGTAAGAGGTTTGGTGCTCAAACAACTGGTCTTTTTCTAATAAAATGGAGCCAAAGCCCTCTAGATTGCAGGCGTTGGGCAAGCCTTGACATTCCAAACTAAAAGCTCCGTGATAGGTTGCCATGTCCTCACTTGGAAAATTGTAGGTGTAAATCACTACTGCTGGCTGGTTGGTAGTAACCGTCAAACGAATCTTTTGGTCTGGGCTGATGACCTCTACTGGCTCTGCTACCTTATCTAAAACCCAAGGATGATCATATCCCTTGACCAGCTGATTCTGCGGATGGGTCAATGTAAATCCCTGGGCAAATGTCCCACCTGCTCGGAAATCAAAAGGTGTTTTCTCGACAGAATCTAATCTACCAAGTGGCAGGTTATCCTCTCCGAGAGGAGCGTAAGTTTGAGCTGCAATCCGCACATAATGCTCTGAAATATCCTTGTTGACATCACCCGTCAGATTGAAATAAACATGATTGGTCGGATTAAAAATCGTGTCCTTCTCTGATTGAGCTGTATAGGAAATCTCAAGCTGATTATCCTCCGTCAAACGGTAGCAGGCTTTCACCCGTACAGCTCCTGGAAATCCATTAAAGCCATCTGCAAGCTCAAATGCAAAGCAAACGCTATTTGCTAGCTCATCTACCTCTACATCCCAATAGTGTTCATTTGCCGTATGTATACCACCATGCAAGGTACGTCCTGGTTCATTTTCAGTAAAAGCATAAACCTCTCCCTTGATAGTTGCCTGAGCTTTAGAAATCCGTCCCGCCACGGGTACAATGGTCGCACCAGGATAGGCATCCTTCTGCAAATAGTCCTCATCTGATGATGCGACCATAGTTAGACTGCGCAAGCCTCCATTTTCTTCTACCGGTACCAAAATCTCCACAATTCGAGCCCCAAAATTGGTCAGGGTCACCTGCATTCCAGCTTCATTAACCAAACGGTATTTTTTAGCCTTTTCACTTCCAAATTGACAAACTTCTATCATCATTTCTCCTTTATACAAGACGAGGGTCTTAAAAAAGCAACTATACCCCTAGGGCATCCGTATCTGTAAAACGAGCAAGCTCGTAACAGCTACGGCAAAAATAGGCGGACAAACAGAAGTTGCTTGCAACTTCGTTGCGAGACCCCTGCGAAGCTAGCTAGGCTAGTCATAAATAGTCAGCTAGCTACCGCCAATAGACCGAGTTATTGTATCTGATTCATTTTTAATCTTTTTTCTGAGCTTTTAGCCCATGTTCAATTATATCAAAACTCTTAACAAAATAACCTTTTGATTTTTTAAAGGTATGACTTTGCTAAAACCAAACAAGAGCTGGCATTGCTGCCAACTCCTGAGGATACTTAAAGCTTATTCATCTTCGTCATCTGACATACTTGCCAATACATCGTTGACATACTGGATGTATTCTGATGTATTTTCATCGTAGCGTGATGCGGTTCCAAGGAGGGCATCGTTGATAAAACGAATAACCATTGGCATGTTCATTCCTGCATAGAGGTCAATCTTGCGACCTTCTAAAATCAGTTTGCTGACCACGTTACAAGGTGTCCCGCCGAGCAAGTCTGCAAAGACTACAAAATCATCTAACCCTTGAATCGTATCTAAAAATTTAGCCTGAAACTCTTCTGGGCCTTCTGCTGGAAGCAAGGCAACCGTATGAATATTGTCTTGTGGACCCATAATCATTTCTGTACTTTGCTTTAATCCCTCACAGAATTGCCCGTGACTTACTAATATTAAATGTTTATCCATACATCACACCTTACATCATGCCAAATGCGAAATGGCCAAGAGCTGATAGAGCAAGTGCTACTACAATGATAATGCCGATTGCTTTTGTAGAGGTCATACCTTTACGTCCTAACAACCAGAAGATAGCACCTGTAATCAAAGCTGGCAATAGGCGAGGGAAAATGGTATTTAACAAATCTTGGAGATTAATTTCCTTTTCACCAAGTTTTGGTAGCCAAGAAATCTCAACATTAATCATGGTCGCAATCAAGGCTCCCATCATGAATACCCCAAGAACAGAAGCTGCATCTACAAGAGCATTCAAGGTATCGCGCATAGTGGTTACTAGCTTCACACCTTCTTTATAGGCAAACTCTAATTGTTTCCAACGGAATACATCATAAAGAAAGGCTACAGCTACCCAGAGGGCAATCCCAACAATACCAGCAAGGTTTCCACCTGCAGCCATAGAAGCTGCAATTGTTCCCATAATCGCTGGAACAAGTGAACCAAAGATAGAGTCCCCAAGCGGTGCAAATGGTCCCATCAAACCAGTCTTAATACCATTAACCGCATCTTTTGCTTCAATCCCTTCTTTTTCTTCCAAGGCAAGATCAAAACCTGCAATGATGGTATGGAAGAAGTTAGAAGTGTTGAAGAATTGCGTATGGGTCTTCATCATTTCTTTCAATTCTGGAGTGCCATCTCCATACATCTTACGAAGCTGTGGCAAGATCATATAGAGATAACCAGAACCCTGCATCCGCTCATAGTTCCAACCCAATTGATAGGTGAATAAACTACGCTTGTTAATTTGATTAAAATCTTCTTTTGTTAATTTGTAATTAGATTTCGTCATCTTCAATTTCCCCACTTTCTACGTTTGATACTGGAGCAGCAACTACGGTACGACGCGCATTTTGATAATGAAGTACTGCAAGCAAGATACCGATGATTGCAATACCAATCATAGATAGACCTTTAAAGTTATTGATAAATTCAACACCTGCATCTGCTGGAAGAGTTCCAACAATGCCAGCAACAGCGCCACCTAGAGATGAAACGTTACCGTAAAGAACAGTCAGCATAGCAGTAATACCAAAACCAGCTGCAAGGTAGTGAAGGTTGCGTTTAAGTGGAAGATAGTGAAGTAGGATAGCAAATCCAAGACCTGGAAGCATACGTGCTGCAAGCGTTAGACCTGCTGCAATCCATTTGTACTGAGGTAATTCAATAGCTGTTACCAATGCCTCAACAAGACCACCACCAAAGACAAGGGCAAGAAAGACAGGCAAGGCACGTGATAAAGCCCATGGAATAGCACCTAAAAGATAGTTGCGTTCAATCGCCTTGTAGTCGAAGCGTTCAACCGCTGCATCCACACGGTGAGCAAAGTAAGTAGTTGTAAAGCGACCAAGAATATCTGTATAGACAAGAAGTCCTGCTACCGGTACACCGATAGTCGAAATCGCAATTTCAGGGTCAATTCCTTTGGCTACAGAGAAAGCAGTTGCTAAAACCGCACCAGATGTCGCATCGATACGAGAAGCTCCCCCGAAAGTACCGACACCAAGAACGACCAACTGAAGGGCTGAACCGATCAAAAGACCTGTTTTTAAATCTCCCATGATTAGGCCTGTGATAAATCCTGCAAAGATAGGGGAACCAGCAGAAGATACAATCGTTAACTCATCACAGATTTGATATGCTGAGTACAACGTGAGTAAAAGAATTTGCCACCATTGAATCATGATGTAACCTCCTAAAAATTTTTATAATATACGAAATGAAATCATACTCTCTAAAATCCAACAGAAAAAAGTGAATTTTACGAGTATAGACCAACCTTATCTTACCTTATCAAGCAAAGGCAAGAAATCTTTAGCGGTATCACCTGGTACCATTTGATGAATCAATTTCACACCTTTAGCATTCAATTCATCAAAGACCTTGATGTCTTCATCTACAACATTTACAGAACGAGTAACCGAGCGAGTTTCAGGTGATTGGGACATGTTTCCAACATTGAGCTCAGGTAGTTCAACTCCTCTTTCGACCAATCCCAAGAATGGAGCTGGACGCTTTCCTACAATCAGAAGACGTTGGGAATCATATTTACCTGCTAGGATATTTGCCGCCGCCTTCTCAACTGGTAAAATGGATAATTTTACACCGGCAGGGCAAGCGAGCTTCAAGCCTGATTTTTCAATGTCGTTATTGACTACTTCATCATCCACAACCATAATTCGTGAAATATTTAGTTTAGTTGTCCAAAGATTAGCCACCTGACCATGAATCAAACGACCATCAATACGTGTTCCTATAATTGCCATCATTATTCTCCTTTTTCTTTATACACGTGTTCCTGTGAAAAGCGAAGGTTCTCTCTATACTTGCCTTCTGTTTCAAAGACAATAATCTCATTTTCTCCTTTCTTTAAGTATCCTTTTGGTATATATAGAGAGAGAAGTGGACCTCGTTCCCAGAAACGACCTATATTTTCTTGATTTACAAAGACAACCCCCTTACCAAAACCAGTCATATCTAGATAAGTGTCTTGGCAATGCTCAATCGTCACATGGTAACGATAGAAGGCTGGTTGATCTTCTTCCCATTCTCCTGTGAATGCGAGCTGATCTAACTGCTCCAGCGGCAGCGGATACATGTCCCACTGTCCCATAAAATGCAGATCAGCAATCACACCACGACCTAATCCCTTATATTGAGTAGGGGCTGTTAGCTTGTGACCATAATTCACACGCCCCATATTTTCAACTAGAATGCCCAAGTTTGCTTCTGGATTAGCCTGTGCTACACTGATATCTTCTCCGATTTCTTCTTGATATTGGGTCGCAATCTTTTGACCATCTAAGAAGACTTGAACTCGATCTCTAGCATCGATGATGCGCAAGCGTTCGTCATCAGACTTGTCTTTTTCCATTCTTGTCTGATAGTAAATATAGCCAACATTCTGACCAAGCTCTTCCATTGATTTTGGATAAAAACTACTCTGGCAATCGCTTAGATCCTCTAGTGCTGCAAACAAACTCACCTTATCATTCAAAGCTACATTTGGATAAGCCTTTGCCTCTTTTACCAATGGTTCTGCATACTCAAGTTGCGGATAACGCTCTTTGAGCAAGGCTTGAAGGGCATAAAATTTCTTGGTTGGATTACCTGCCTCATCTAAAATCGCATCGTAGTCATAAGAGGTAATCTGTGGCAAATCAATCTGTCCACGCGCCGAACAACCATTCATAAAGCCGAAATTGGTTCCCCCGTGGAACATATAGAGATTAACACTGCCGATTTCAAGCGCTTCCATCACAGCCTGAGCCAACTCATCTGGATCTCTACGAATGACTTCTTCTCCCCAACGATTGAACCAGCCATCCCAAAATTCCATACACATCAATGGCCATTTTTTACCATGCTCATCAAAGAAAGCCTGTACTTGTTCGAAATTCCCTTTAGCATTTGAACCAAAATTTGCTGTGACTAAAATATCTTCATCAATCAGGGTTCCAGCCCGCAAAGTTGCTCTCCATGAACCATCTGAAGTAAAGAAGGGAGCCGTCAACCCATACTTTCTCATCAGAGCCGCTATTGCCCTCAAGTACTCCTTATCCTCACCATAAGAGCCATACTCATTTTCAACTTGGAACATCAGGATATTGCCCCCTTGGGACAACTGATGCTTGGCTAACTTCGGTAAGAGAAAGGCATAATAATCCTCTACATGGCGTAGGTAGGCTTCATCTCTTGAACGTACACGTACACGCTCTGGCAACAACCAGGCAGGAAGACCTCCCCATTCCCATTCTGCACAAATATAAGGAGACGGACGCACAATCGCATACAAGCCAAGCTCCTGCGCAATCGTTAAAAAGCGCTCAACATCCAAGATTCCTTCGGTTGTAAAAACGCCTTTTTGAGGCTCATGTAAATTCCAAGGAACATAGGTTTCAACTGTATTGAACCCCAGAGCCTTCAAATTATACAAGGAATGATACCAATCATCTGGATGCACTCGAAAATAGTGAATCGCCCCTGACAAAATCTTAAAAGGCTGATCATTTATATAAAATTCTTCTCGAATCTGAAAAGTATTCACTGCACTCTCCTTGTAATCGTTTTCTTTTCTATCAATATATTAACACATTTTACTGGTTATGTCCAGTTGTTTTTAAAAATTTTTCTATTTTCACAAAAATTTAGTATAATAAGTATAATGAGAAGTATGATTCATATTCATGAAAAGGAGGAAAAAACATGAAAATACCAAAATACCAGCAAATACAAAATGACTTACGTCATCAAATTATTTCAGGAAAATTTGAAAACGGTGATAAATTTTATACAGAAGCCGAATTGACAAAACTCTATAATGTTAGCTCAATTACTGTCATTCGAGCCGTTAACGAATTGGTCAAAGATGGCTACCTCGTTCGCCAACAAGGAAAAGGAACCTTTGTCTCCCGCTCGCGCAAGGGCAAACTCGTCGAATTTTCAGACATCGAAGTCTTTCCACTTGAAAAAGATAGGGTCGAAGTGCTAGCCTGTGAAAAAGGCAATGACCCACGTATTCTCGAAAAATTGGAACTCGGTAAAAACGCTTATTATTATAAAATTATCCGCGTTCGCTCAACAGAGCATACACCCTACATCTACCATCAATCCTACATTCCAGATCGCTATATCAAAGAGCCAAATGCAGCACTCTCCCATTTTCAATCCATTTATCAACGCTTTAAATTGGACTTTAATCTCCACATGTCTGAAGAACTCTATGCTGAAACCAATGAGGTGGTCTTCCCTACTCCAACAGAAGTAGCAAAGCACCTCCACATGACAGAAGATGAACCAAGTATGTTCCAAATTCGAACAACCAAACGAATAGGTACAGAGGAAGTCCTTGAATACATCGAAACCTACAAACATTGGCAATTCTTTAAATTTGAAATCGTGGCAAATAAACATTAAGAACCTAGAAATCAAAGGCAAGGAATGCCTGCCTTGTAGCCTTCTCCCAAAAAGACAATGACGCCCTACCTTAGTCAGAGACACTTCTAGATTGCACTAAACTAAAAACCGGGCACTTCCCTCATTTTAGAGTACTTTAGCCTCAAAGTAGCATCACACATTTTAAGGAAACAAGTTGAAAATCGCTCTTATAGTTGTTTCATTTGCTTTTAGTACTAGACAACGAACTGCAGACTGCTTCAACAGTCTAATGACTGTTGAAGGTTGGAAATCATACTGACGATAGTCAGTAACAATCGTAGAGTACGGCAAAGCGAGCTCCAATCATCTTCCAGATGATTGGAAGTTGGAAATAGGGAAACGGAGTTTCCACAATTCTTGAAGTAATAAGAGGTAAACGAAACCATTTTAGAGGAAGAGGAGTTGGCAGACAAGGTCTACTACTTCTATTACAGGAGGTTAAAGTCCAAGGAATCACCAGGAACTGTGATAATATTGGATTGGACAATCCTGCTATCCACCTATTCAAACAGCTTGGCTTTGTAGAAAAGTACACAACAGAAGAATTCATCCTGTTGGAAAAACAATTATAATCTTCAAAAAAAAAAAAGGCAAATCGATTGAATATTACTTGCGCATCCATATTTATTATATCAGAAAACGAACCACAAAAAATCCTCCTAGAAAGATTGGCTTCTAGGAGGATTTCTGATTGTTACGGTAGTTACTACAAAATGTATAGCATCCTTTGAAAAGAGATTGACAAAGTACTATTCTCCACGTGTGTGGCTAATCTTGTAGCGAAACTGATCAGCACGCGCAATACTAAAGGTATATTCGATAATGCGGTTTTTATCATTATAGGTCTTACGAATAAGGTGTAAGACCGCTTCCCCATTATGAATATCTAAGAGGTTGGCTTCGTTTTCAAGTGCAATACTGGCATAAAATTCCTCTTCTGCCAAGCGAATCACTTGAGCATAATCTTCTGCAAAAATTTCATACAAAGGTCTAGTCTGCAACTCCTTTTCAGATAAGGAATCAAAAACTAAGGCAGGTACATAGGTTCGCTCTAACATCATGGGAATCCCATCAGCTAAACGTAGACGTTCCAGCTCAAAGATGGGCTCTCCAATTGCAACCTGTAAGTGCTGCGCCAAATAGTCTGTCGCCTGAATCCGCTCAAAGGATAGGATTTGCGTCTTTGGAACGCGACCAACTCTACGCATCTGCTCCGTAAAGCTATAGGTCGTTGATAGATCAACCGCCTGATGCCCCACTTCTGATACAAAAGTCCCTTTCCCGTGAATCTTATAAACCAACCCTCTTTTTTCTAGTTCCTGCAAGGCTAAACGGACAGTGATCCGGCTAACTCTGTAGACCTGTGTCAATTCTCTTTCTGAGAGCAGTTTTTCATTTGCCACCATCTTGTCTCGAATTTCTGTCTCAAGCGTCTCTACTAGTTGAAGATAAAGAGGCTTTGTATTAGATATATCGACCATGGTATTTACTCCTTCATTGGTTATAACCACTATAAGTATAGGCTATTTCCTCACTAAATGCAAGTTGAACAATACGCTACTCCCTTTTACCTATACCAATAGACTTATGCAAAAATCAAACGTCCCTCGACATCTATCTTTCCGACAGCTCACATGTCCCTTCCATTTGGTCATGAAGTAGCTACTTTTCAATTTCAAAATCTATCTTTTTCTGAAAATATCCCCTTTTATCATTTCAAGGAAGTCCACTATAAGAACACCTGTAATTTCCCAAAGAGAAATCGTGCTAAGGGACCTGCAACGAGGAAATTCAAAGGCAGTGCCATAACCGCATTACGAATCCAAGTAGAGCCATAGCCTCCGAGGCTAAGTGAGGCGCCATTGATGACAAGCCCATAAAAAGACATCAACGATACCATCAACAAGCCAATGATGCTTGAAAGCAAGAAAATCCTTTGCCAATTCTTCAGAGACTGAGAAAATGGTCGCAAAATACGAAAGACAAGCCCTTTAGCTACTGGACCAACAATCAGCATGTCCAAAGTAAACGCTACCAAGAAGGTCGGTACGAAACCAATCATAAGACGCTCCCATGACAACTGTCCTACGAGAAATAAATTCCATGAACTCATTCCAACGACCATTAAACTACACATCAAGGTAGTAAATAACAACGCTTCCTTAACATTTTTTGACATAGCTAGCTCCTTTTATTTTCTGAATACATTATTGTATCATATTTAAAATATTCTTGTAAGCGATTTGTATAAGAAACTCTTCCCTCTCCATACATTTTTGAGGACTTGTTTCCTAGTGTGATGTACCCCTCTACGCCTAAGCTATCCTGATTTAAGGCAGACTTATTGCTATAAAAAATTACAAACTATCCCTAGGAAGAAAGATTCATGTCCTGTCATTCTATACTATCTATATACTGTTTTAGGATGAGCAAGGCACGCTCTATCGCACCTTCCTTTTTACCAAATACATACCTTACTTCATCTCTTAATTCCATATCTGTCAATAGATGATGAAAAAAGACCGACTTCAAAAATGATTCCTTGGGATATGTTGGATTTGGCAAGGCAATGGTAAACAATCCTCCCTCACCACACTCAAATTGAATCCCTTTTCCAGTTGAAGAAACCCCCATATCGAACACATGTGTCTTATAGCGGAACTGAAAACCAAAATTTTCATACTCTCCCTCTGTTATTTCAAAATCATCTACATTCGCTGAAAAGACATTCCACAGGGCTTTTTTCACATTTTTATAGCCCAAACTTTCCTTTACTGGTAAGTACTTCGCATCTGTCATCTAGATGTCCTCCTCATATTTCCATAGGGATCCATTTAGAACCACTATGTGCTACCATATCCAACTGATTTTACAATGATATACTCATTTAGTTTAACTTTTATTACTTCAACGATTGCGGAAACTCCGTTTCCTTATTTCCAACTTCCAATCATCTTCTAGATAATTGGAACTCACTTTGCCTTACTCTACGATTGTTACTGACTATCGTCAGTATGATTTCCAACCTTCAACAGTCCTTAGACTGTTGAAGCAGCCTGCAACTCGTTGCCTAGTATTAAAAGTAAACGAAACAACTATATATTTCCTTCAAAATATACCTAGAACTTCTATTTTTGGCTACTCATCTTCAATTCTTCCCATTCTTTAAAACGCTGATACTGTATTTTCTATCGAAAACGAATCCCCCAATCCTCTCTAATTCCTGTTTTTGAAGAATTTCCCCTATTTTCACTCCTGGATTTTACAAAAAGAGTGACATACTGTCACCCTTCTTCCCTATCTTTCTACCTTCTATAGGTAGGGGATAATCTCTATATTGTTCGTTAGGCAGAGACACGTCAGCACTCAAAACAAGACTGCTCAACCTTCCTTTCGTTGGAGCTTTACTACAGCCTCGGTCCGTGCGGTATGGGGAAACATGTCTACAGACTGGATATAGTCTACTGTATAAACCCTAGCCAACTGGACCAAATCCCTCGCGAGGGTAGAAACATTACAAGACACATAAACCATTTTTTCTGGCTGGTAACGAATAATTGTCTCCAGTAGCTGCTCATCAAGTCCCCTCCGTGGCGGATCAACAATTAAAGCATCTGCCCGATAGCCCTCTCTATACCAACGTGGGATAACTTCTTCTGCCAATCCTGCCTCATAGTATGTGTTTTCTAATCCCAGTGCTGCTGCATTGCGCTTGGCATCCTCAATTGCTTCAGGAATTATATCCATCCCTCGCAAGGACTTTACCTTTCTGGCAAGAGCAAAACCAATGGTTCCGACCCCACAGTAGGCATCAATCACATGCTCATCCCCTTGGATGTCCAATGCCTTGACTGCTTCATCATACAAGATGTGCGTCTGTTCTGGATTCAACTGATAAAAGGCACGCGGTGACAAGGCAAACTCATAGCCTAAGACAGCCTCCTTAATCGTCTCTTGTCCCCAAATAATCTCCGTTTTTTCTCCATAAATCTCACTGGATTTTTTCATGTGCCAGTTGATTGCCACAGTCACAATCTCTGGGAATTTCCCGACCAGCTCTTCCACCAAACGCATCAGATTAACTTGACTAGAGGTCACAAAGATCAACTGAACCTCCCCTGTCTCCCTAGCCCGTCGCACCATGACTGTCCGAATCCCCCTATTCCGTCGCTCATCATAAATAGGAATCCGGTGTTTCCCTAACAAGGCTGCTACCTGATTGATAATCTTTTGCGTCATTTTATCCTGCACTAGGCAGTCCTGAATCGCAACTAGACGATGAGAATGCTCTGCATACAGTCCCGCCTGAACCTTTCCCTTGATGAACCGTGTCTGAAACTGCAATTTTGCTCGGTAATATCTTGGATTTGTCATGCCAATGGTCGAGCGAATAGCATAGTCCTCAAAACCTGCCGGCTGAAATTTCTTCAAGGCTTGACGCAACAAATCTGTCTTGAAATCCAGCTGCCGATCGTAGCGCAAATGCATAATCTGACAGCCACCACAAGCCTCATATACAGGACAGGCCGGGGCAACCCGAAATTTAGAAGCACGATGTACCTTCAGTAGGCGCGCCTCTACAAAATTCCGTCTGACAGCTGTCACCTGACAATAGACTTCTTCCCCTTTTAAAGCTCCCGGTACAAAGACCAAGGTCTTCTGATAAAAGCCAATTCCCTCACCATTGATTCCCATTCGCTTAATTTTTAAGGCAATCCGTTGTTTTACTTGTATACTCATAATACTATTTTACCGGAATTTCATGTATAATGAAAGAATGAAAATCACAAAACTCGAAAAGAAAAAACGCCTTTATCTGCTAGAACTGGATCATTCCAAACAACTCTATATTACAGAGGATACCATTGTCCGTTTTATGCTCAGTAGAGATAAGACCATCTCAGCAGAAACCTTAAGAGAAGTCCAAACCTTTGCTCAACGATCCTACGGAAAAAACCTTGCCCTCTACCACCTTTCTTTTAAACAGCGAACCCGTCAGGAAGTGCAACATTATCTCGAAAAATATGAGATTGAACCGACTACGATTGTCCAAATCTTGGCTGAGCTTGAAACAGATAACTGGATCAACGACCGAAAATATGTTGAAACCTTTCTCTATCAAAATCAATTATCAGGAGACAAAGGCCCACAAGTCCTCAAGCAAAAACTCTCACAAAAAGGGATTCCCATGTCTTTCATCGAAGAAGAAATTCAAAAGTTTGATTTTTTACCAATTGCAGAGCGTGTCTCCCAAAAAATTGCCAAAATACATATTCATAAACTTCCTAGCAGAGCCTTACAAGATAAAGTCCTTCACTCCTTACTAAATAAAGGCTTTTCTTACCAACAAGCCCAAACTGCCCTCAAAAACCTTGAATTAGAATCAGATGACGAAGTAGAAGAAGAATTGATTCAAAAAGAATTGGACAGGCAGTATCGCAAATATAGTCGCAAATATGACGGTTATGACTTACAACAACGCTTAACCCAGGCTCTCATGCGCAAAGGTTATGATTACCAACAAATAAAACGTACGCTACGAGACTACCCTCACCTTTAATTTCCGAACAAAACAATAATGCCGGTGTAAATTTTTCCTATTCTTTAAAAGTTATGGTATAATGAGTAGGACTAAACTTAAATTGTAGAAAGTTGGTAACCATGTGAAATTACCAAAAGAAGGCGACTTTATTACAATTCAGAGTTATAAACATGATGGTCTATTGCACCGCACCTGGCGCGATACCATGGTACTAAAAACAACAGAAAATGCTATCATCGGTGTCAACAATCATACCTTGGTCACTGAAAATGATGGCAGACGTTGGCTTACCAGAGAACCGGCTATTGTCTATTTTCACAAGAAATATTGGTTTAATATCATCGCTATGATTCGTGAAAACGGCGTCTCCTATTATTGTAACCTAGCAAGTCCCTTTGTTCTTGATAACGAAGCCCTTAAATACATCGACTATGACCTTGATGTCAAGGTTTTTGCTGATGGAGAAAAACGCTTGCTAGATGTCGATGAGTATGAACGCCACCGCAGACAGATGAATTACCCAGCAGATATTGACTTTATCCTCAAGGAAAATATCAAAATCCTCGTGGATTGGATCAATCACAAACGGGGGCCTTTCTCGCAAGCCTATGTCAATATTTGGTACAAGCGATATTTAGAACTACGAAGTCGTTAAAGTTGCATACAGAAAAAACCTGATTTTCAGGCTTTTTTCTTACAAAAAGGATTTATTATGGCATTTACAAATACAACTGGACGGTATGCTAGTTTTAGCACCGTCACCTCTCTCCCTAGCAAGATGATAGACAGTATCTGGTATATCATTGATAACTACCTAAAACATGTCATTCCCTTGAAATCAATTCTCCAATTTCAATTAAAGAACAATAAGGGAAAGATTACCCTTGTCTTTTCACAGGAGCATTATCACAACGCACTCTCTGTTGATTTACAACTTCCCTTTGATCCCCTCTATCCATCTAAGTTACTCGTCATTGACAAAAAAGGACAGGAAACAATTCTCCTGCCTGATGAGTTGCATTTTTAATCATTTCACTATTAACAATCGTGGCTCCATCATTTTGTCAGCCACTTTCTTTATTGGATCCAGCCTTATCGTGTTTCGTGTCCTTTTAGTACTAGGCAAGAAGCCGCAGGCTGCTTCAACAGTCTAATGACTGTTGAAGGTTGGAAATCATACTGACGATAGTCAGTAACAATCGTAGAGTAGGGCAAAGTAACTTCCAATCATCTAGAAGATGATCGGAAGTTGGAAATAAGGAAACGGAGTTTCCACAATCCTTGAAGTAATAAAAGGTAAATGAAATGACTATACTATTCAAAATACTCCCGTGAAAGGATCGTCCACTCCCCATCTGCTAGCTGCCTTTCCAAATAGCCATCGGCAGAAATCCGAAACAGCAATTCCGCTTGATGGCGATTTTCATAAACTCTAGCATAAACCAAGCCATCTTTTTCCTTTCGAACATCAATATCACGAATACTACCAATATTAGCATAGGGGGCAACAAACTGCTCATAAGCTGCGCGCACCCAATTTTTTACCTGTTGAGTTGTTAACTTTTTCGTATCAACCTTGATTTTACCTCTAGCGTTCATATAGTCTGTATAGTCAAGGGCAATCCAGCCTTCTCCTGATTTTAACCTCCCCCAGGTATACCCATTATTTTGGTGCACCTCTACTATCGTATAGGTTCCCGGCGGGCAATTTCCTACTATATCCGATGTATCTTGTGGCTCGCTCCTGATATTTAAGTCAGTCACAGAGACCTGAACCATAAATTCATTACCGGTAAATCTTGGCTCATGAACAACTGAAGAGGACGGTCTTGTTTCACTTGCTACTGAAGCCGTAGACTGGGAAACACTACTTCCCATTGAAAAAGCACTAGAACTAGAACTGGAAGTCGAAGATGTAAAAGAGCTATTACTAAACTGGTCAGCTGAAGATAAGGGGAGCCGTTCTTCTTTTTGTCTAAAAAAGAGGGGTAGAAGCAAGAGAAAGATTGTAATCCCTGCCATGCTGCATGCATACACTAACTTTTCTTGCCTACGCTTTTGGATATCCTTTTCCAAATCCCGCATCACATTGTCTTTACTCAGCTCATACTGGTAGACATCGTGGGAAATGCCTAACTCCCCTAGTTCATTGGAGGCTTGAGTTCTAGACCTCCTTGCCTCTTCTCTTAATGGCTTACTTTGCTTCGCCAACGTTTTTTCTTCCAAATACATATTCTGATAAGCAGATTCAAAATGATTCTCCCTACTTAACTCTATATCAGAATGAATATACTCTGAAGTAGACTCAACACCCAACCTTTGTTCCTGTGACTCTTTCATTTAATAAACTCCTCTTGAATGCGAATAGATGGATAATATATGCTCATTTATCTTATCTAAATTCGCTAATTTAGTATCATTCCAAATCGTAAAGATATCCATGATAAACCAAACGAGTAACCAAGCTGGTAAGATGATCGCAACAAGTCCCCAGGATTTCCATGAAAATTGCAATACCAGACTATAAAAGATAAGAACAGCCATAATCAGCACATTGCAGAACAAATGAAGAAAGCCAAGCCCGAGCTGTCCAATATAAAATCGATGAATCCCCAAATATCGAAAGAAAATACAAAAAAGAATTGCCTTAAAAGGCTGACGTAAAGGAAGAATTACAACGCCATTTAATTCTGATTCCGTCAAATACTCTAACCGATAGCGCAGTAAGGCAATCTCATCTTGTGGAAGATTGTCCTTATTTTTTCCAATAAACTGTTGAATCATATCATGAGACATTCAAAACCTCCTTATATAAGCAATGCTTGTTTTGCAATTTTAAACATGTCCAATGAACAATATTTGTCCGATGGCTAGTTAGTTAAAGTTATTGACTTTGTCAATAACTTTATATACAAGTATTGTATATAAAGCATTTTTATAAATGTTTTATTAAAAAAGTATATCAAGGAAAAAGAATCCTATTGATAAGAAAGAGATAGCAGGTTATTTCAAGCAATTCTCTCCACACCTGACCCATCTTATCTAGAAAACTACTTCATAGTCATAATATCACTCGCCCTACTCCAGTAATAGGCATCATCGGCTTTCTGAAGATGCTAAAGAATGAAATCAAACTGAGACATTGATAAAGACTTTTATCCGAACATAATCACGCAAGACTAACCCCCATTAAAAACTCATACTCAATAACAATCAACAGTAGACTAGCTTTCACAATTCAGAATTGTGAAAGGTTGGAAATGAGAGTAGCACCGCTCATTTCCTTATAATTGAAGCCGAAGATAGAACGGGCCTTCACCAAGGCAAGTTGGCGAAGCATCCTTTTGATTTTGAAAGAGTATCAAAGTAAAAAAGAATGTTGGTAGATATAGCAAGCCAAAAGCACATCACTTTTTACTGACAGAAGTTAGACAAGTTCAATTTAAAAATGAGGCTCCTAACTTTAAATGCAAAGAAAAAGTGCTCTATCATTTCTGTAGTGGGTAAATCCCAACCAGAGATGATAGAACTTTTTTGAGTATATACCAAAGTCCCAGCTAACCTTCTAATGAAAAACAACTAAGCAAGGCATTAGAAAGAGAGCATACGGAACTTACATAGTATCACAAAGCTTCTCGGACTAAAAAGGCCTGATATTTCAAATGATTTGACCACTCGAGAAGTTCTTGTTTCGGAACTTTGAAAACTGGCTCTATAATTTCTGTAGTGGGTAAATCCACTGTAGAGATTATGGAGCCTTTTTGAGTATAGAAAAAAAGTCCCATATGACTTATAATGAAAAGCGACGAACAACTCATTAGAAAGACTCATATGGAACAACTAAATCGTATCACAAATTTTCTCAGAATTAAAGACAAAAATATCGTTATCACTAATGAATATGATATGGGAACTCACTTCGAACTCC